>NZ_PNDI01000054.1:0-78980 GCF_005887465.1 Pseudoalteromonas sp. S1610
ATACATAGGATTTCGATTATTATTGAGCGCCTATAAAGCCAAGGGTCTGTTGATCTTTGCGGATTAAAATTTGTTCAAACTAGGGGCGATTTAATCGCGGCGCGAGGTTTGTAACCTAGTGGGCTAAGTCAAAACCGAGGAACAAAGAGTAAATTGCCCCTAGGAAGAACCCGAAGGGCAGCGCCTGTTTGGTATTAATGCGGCGTTATCGCCTACTTATGGGGAATAACCACACTACATAGGCTCTGCCTTGCCTATATACCAAACAGGCTGCTGCAAATTTAACCTTGAAAGGTTAACAGACCCTAAGTTATCAACCCGAAATTAGCTACACCACACGCGCAAATCACTTTTATGGTGATGGTAATATTGGTTTTTATCTAAAAAATACTAATGCGGATGACGCTTTTACCATGCCTTCTCGGTTGCGAACAACCCAGTGCGAAAAAGGTGAGTTTAATGACCTAGCCGTAACCTTTACTGATCAACATGCTGAGTTCACATTAATCAGCGGCGCAAAAGTCACATTGAAATGGGAATATTTATACGGCTATTTGGTTATTTACTACAGCAATTATTCACAAACCTACACTCATTCACAGCCATTGGTTGAGACACCTTTTGGTGATAAACCATCAGACACATATACCATAACAGCTCATGTAAATAAGCCAGGCTGGCTTAATTGCTCAATGCAGGTTGTTTATATGGATTAAGTTAACTGTTAACCATGCTCTTCTATATGCTCCGAGAGTTTTGCAATGCGCAGGCTCATACCTTCAATAATACGGTCTTTAATTTTTTCACGTATAACATTAGGTAGGCGGGTAAGGGCATCGGCAGTAATAGCCAGTACTATAGCGCTTTCCTTAGCGCGTGCATTAATACTGCGCTCTCGGTTATTAATAAATGCACCTTCACCAATAAATTCACCAGGCTCTATACTGCCCAGTTCCAGTAAGTGATTGTGCTTAAACACCATTAAAGATCCACTGAGCACAATAAACAGTCGCTTGTCATTATCAAATTCTTTAAATAAAAACTGGTTTTTATTTATCAAATAGAGCAAACCAAACGACTCAAGCAGAATTTGGCGCTCATTAAGTGTGAATTCTTTAAAAAAATCTAAGCGATTTATAATCTCCATTTGCTTAAACAAAGGGATGTTCTCAATTAACTTCATTAATAACCTAGGACGCTAGCCTTATAAAATATCAGCTAATATTGCGCTCTTTTAATTTTCGGGTCAACGTATTGCGACCCCAGCCAATTTTTACTGCGGCTTCTTGTTTATGGCCAGAACAATTAGCGAGTGCTGTTTTTATTAAGCGGGTTTCTAGCTGGGCTTGAATATCAGGCCAAATATTTTCTTTACCTTGTTTAAACTCTTGATTAAGCCACTGCTGAAATGAATCTAGCCAATCGCCTTCTTGGGTTGCGGCGGCATTATCAATAATTTCAGGAGGTAAATCTTGCTCACCAATCAGCTCTCCAGGCGCCATAACGGTTAACCAGCGGCAGGTGTTTTCAAGTTGACGAACATTCCCTGGCCAATTAAATAAACACAGTTGTTTAATTGCTTTAGGGCTTAATACTTTACTATCTACTTGCAGGTCTTTTGCACTTTTATGTAAAAAGTGTAGCGCTAAGCGCTCTATATCTTCAGGGCGCTCGCGTAAGGCAGGTAAACGTAGGCGAACCACGTTTAAACGATGAAATAAATCATCTCTAAACTTACCTTGTTTTACCAGCTCTTCTAAATTTTGATGGGTGGCAGCAATAATGCGTACATCTACTTTTATACTTTGATGACCCCCCACGCGATAAAATTCGCCATCGGCTAATACGCGCAATAAGCGGGTTTGTACATCCAGTGGCATATCACCGATTTCATCCAAAAATAAGGTACCGCCATTCGCTTGTTCAAAGCGACCTTTACGCACGCTATCTGCCCCTGTAAAAGCGCCTTTTTCGTGGCCAAACAGTTCAGATTCAACTAATTCTTTAGGGATAGCGGCCATATTAAGGGCAATAAATTGGTTTTCTTTCCGCGGGCTATGGTTATGCAGAGCGCTGGCAACCAGCTCTTTACCAGTACCTGACTCACCATTGATCAGTACGCTCATACTCGATGCTGAGAGTTTACCTATGGCACGAAACACTTCCTGCATAGCAGGGGCCTCACCAATAATATGGGCGCTTTTGGGGGGCGCGCTTTTACGTTTGGTTTTTTTAGTTGAATTAGCTCGATAAGCACTTTCCACCAGTGCAACCGCTTCATTTAAATCAAATGGCTTGGCCAAATACTCAAATGCGCCTTTTTGGAATGCATTAACGGCTGAATCAAGGTCTGAGTGGGCGGTCATAATGATCACAGGTAGCCCCGGCGTTTGCTCTGCTATTAGCTCAAGTAACGCCATACCGTCCATACCAGGCATTCGCACATCGGAAATCAACACGCTAGGTTGACTAAATTTTAGCGCGTTAAGTACGTTTTGTGCATCTGCAAAACTTTCTACTTCAAACCCTGCGCGAGTCAGTGCTTTTTCTAGTACAAAGCGAATTGAGGCATCATCATCTACAAGCCAAGCTGTTTTCATGCAAACTCCAAAGTATTAATCTGTAAACGGCAGATAAATATTAAATTCAGTATGTCCCGGCCAACTATCACATTCGATATAGCCATCATGTTGATCAATCAAGGTTTGCGCTATAGATAATCCAAGTCCCGAGCCACCTTCTTTATTGGTGGTCATAGGGTAAAATAAGGTGTCGCGTAAATTGGCATCAATACCCGGGCCGTTATCCATTACTTGAATAAGGAGTGCCTTTTTAGGGGCTTTGCCAGGACGACGATGCTGGTAATTAATCCGCGTTTTTATTTTTATTTCGCCACCATCTACCAATGCTTGTTGTGCATTACGCACAATATTTAGCACTACCTGTTGAACTTTGCTCTGATCAATATAAACATCAGGAATACTCGGATCGTAGTCTTTAACTAACCGAATATCGCGGTTGTTATCTAAGGTACTGAGTTTTACAACCGACTCTAATGTTTGATGTATATTGCCATACGATTTTTGCGGCAGCTGATTAGGCCCAAGGAGCCTATCAACTAATTCACGCAATCGATCGGCTTGTTCAATTATCAGTTCTGCACATTGATCTCTTTCTTGCTGATCACCTTCATACTGCAATAATTGCGCCGCCCCGCGAATTCCACCCAGTGGGTTTTTAATTTCATGGGCTAAACCGCGAATTAAGTTGCGTGCAGCTTGGTATTGATGCATTTGATTTGAGACTTGATCGTGCTTTATTTCGTCATCAGTTTGTCGACATTCAAATAAAATATAAAAGGTATCGTTATGCTTTATTCGTCGTGTGCTGACCGCTAACTTTGCATGGCGAGAATCGATAAACACCACGTCAGCTCTATGCTGGTGGCAGTCTACACCATCAACCAATGAATACTGTGCAATACGTTTTAAGTCGATAGAGTGGTAATTAAATAAATCATCGAACGCTTGTCCTAGTAAGCGCTTTTCGCCTAAACCAAGTAATTCACTGGCACTGGTGTTGGCATAAATGAGCGTAAAGCTTTCATCAAGTAACATTAGGGCGGTGGTTTGGTTTTGCCAAATTATATTTAGTAGCTCTGGGCTAAAATGTGTTTTGTTTATCATTATTGCACCATTTTAGTGCGCCTGGGGAGGTAGGCAAGGTTTTTAGTAAAATATACGCTAATTGTACGTACTTAACTGCAATTACCGACCTATATTAAGGCCTTTGCGATGCATAAAAAATACACTCTCAGGGCTAGTTGCAATTACTTGGTTTTGTTTATTATAAAGTTTAACTTGTAGTGTGTGTTGCCCGCGCTCTACATCTCTTAACGCCAGCGTAGTGGTGTCACTAGGTTCACCAATGGCAACGCCATTTAAAAATAAACCAATGGTAAATCCAGCTTCAAACCGAGGCGCAATCTGAGTTGAAACATATACAGAGCCGGTGTTTTCTCTTATAGTTTGGTTGGGCTCTGGCGAAGTAATACTAATTTTAAACTTTACCGCTGTTTTAGTTGGTGAAGTATCAAGTATGTCAGTATTAGTTGCAGGCATGTTTAAGTGTTGGCTAGTGAGTTTAACCTCTTTAGCACCAGGTTGAGGGGTATCTGAAAAAACCAGTACACCGTTTTTGTCTTTCCATGCGTAAATTTTTTTATTATTTGCATGGCTATTAAGGCTTATCATTAAAGCTATTAATAGCAACAAAACCTTACCTATCATCCTGCTAACCTGCATTGTTTAAACTTATTTCACTTTAGTGTAGAACCGTTAAATTTACCATAAAAAAAGCCCGCAGAGCGGGCTTAAAACACACATTATTTATCGGTTAATAAATTAACAGCTGTAGTACATTTCAAACTCAACTGGGTGAGTTGTCATGTTAAGTTTTTCAACTTCTTTTGACTTAAGTGCAATGTAAGCATCAATTAGGTCATTAGTGAATACGCCACCTTGGTTTAAGAACTCACGATCTGCATCTAATGCCGCTAGTGCTTCATCTAATGAGGCTGCCACTGTTGGAATTTCTGCTGCTTCTTCAGCTGGTAAGTCGTATAAATCCTTATCCATAGCATCGCCAGGGTGAATTTTGTTTTTAATTCCGTCAAGGCCAGCCATAAGCATTGCTGAGAATGCAAGATATGGGTTAGCAGTTGGATCTGGGAAGCGCACTTCAATACGACGACCTTTTGCAGATGGAACCACTGGAATACGAATTGATGCTGAACGGTTACGTGCAGAGTATGCAAGCATTACCGGTGCTTCAAAGCCAGGTACTAAACGTTTGTACGAGTTAGTTGACGCGTTAGCAAAAGCGTTGATTGCTTTAGCATGTTTGATGATACCACCAATGTAGTAAAGCGCGTCTTCAGAAAGACCGCCGTACTTATCACCTGCGAATAAGTTTACGCCGTCTTTAGCTAAAGACTGGTGACAGTGCATACCTGAACCGTTATCGCCAACAACAGGCTTAGGCATAAAGGTTGCTGTCTTTCCGTATAAATGAGCCATGTTGTGAATAACATATTTCATTTCTTGGATTTCGTCTGCTTTTAAAACCATAGTGTTAAAACGAGTTGCGATTTCATTCTGACCGGCAGTCGCCACTTCGTGGTGATGTGCTTCAACAACTTGGCCTAGCTCTTCAAGAACTAAACAAGTTGCAGAACGCCAATCTTGGAAATCATCAACAGGTGCAACCGGGAAGTAACCGCCTTTAACACCTGGACGGTGGCCTGTATTGCCATCTGCATATTCTTTATCTGAGTTCCAAGCTGCTTGCTTAGAATCAATTTTATACATTGAGCCTGACATGTCAGACTTGTATTTAACATCGTCAAATACGAAAAACTCTGGCTCAGGACCAAATAAAACTGTGTCAGCAATACCAGTAGAGCGCATGTACTCTTCAGCGCGTTTAGCTACTGAGCGCGGGTCGCGCTCATAACCTTGTAATGTAGAAGGCTCAACCACGTCACAACGAACGATTAGCGTTGTTTCTTCTGTGAAAGGGTCAAGCTTAATTGAATCTGCGTCAGGTAATAACACCATGTCTGATTCATTAATGCCTTTCCAGCCAGCAATTGAAGAACCGTCGAACATTTTTCCATCTTCAAAAAAGTCTTCATCAACTTGATGATGAGGAATAGAAACATGTTGCTCTTTACCTTTTGTGTCAGTAAAGCGTAAATCAATGAACTTAACGTCATTTTCTTTAATAAAATCTAAAACCGATTGTGACATGTGTCCTCCAACTATTGGGTTTTATTATTGCTGCTTAGATACTTTAAATACTAACAAGCTGATTTTATGCCACTATTATAATCTATTGTTTTTTATGTAAAAATATATAAACAACATAAAGGTGATATAGATTAAGCACTATTTTGGTGCGTAATAATTCCAAAAAGGTGCAACATTTACAGAGTCATAATTGCTTGCAAATTAATCACCTTAGACTAACACAAAGAAAATGCAAAATACGCAGTAAAGTCGCTTTAAATTAACTCAAAACCACCTTTTGAGATAAATTTATAAAAATTAATCATCAAAATTAATTATTTTAAAACAAAGGGTTAATTATTTTATTGCGAAAGTTTGAAATTTTATTTTGGATAAACTTTCATCCATTCCATTTATAGGGGATAATATGCGCCCTTTTAAATCCTATGCTGGGACATCTCGTGAAAGCGCAGGTGAGTACGTATAGCCCCCTGCAGGATCAATGAGATCAATTTCTCTGAGTGAACATATGAGTATCGAAAAGTTAAGAAATATAGCAATTATCGCCCACGTTGACCACGGTAAAACAACACTGGTTGATAAACTACTTGAGCAATCAGGTACATTAGAAACACGCGGCGGTAATGAAGAGCGCGTGATGGATTCAAACGACATTGAAAAAGAACGTGGTATTACCATTTTAGCGAAAAACACCGCTATATCTTGGAATGATTACCATATCAATATCGTAGATACTCCTGGACACGCCGACTTCGGTGGTGAAGTTGAACGCGTACTTTCGATGGCTGACTCAGTACTACTACTTGTTGACGCTCAAGAAGGCCCAATGCCACAAACGCGTTTCGTAACGCAAAAGGCATTCGCGCAAGGCTTAAAGCCAATCGTTGTTATCAATAAAATTGATAAGCCAGGTGCTCGCCCTGATTGGGTTATGGATCAAATCTTTGATTTATTCGACAACCTAGGCGCAACTGATGAGCAGTTAGATTTTAAAGTAATCTACGCATCAGCAATCAATGGTTGGGCTACATTAGATTTAGACGAAGCATCAGATAACATGGAACCTATGTTCAAGATGATCGTTGACGAAGTATCACCACCGGATGCAGATCCTGAAGGTGACTTCCAAATGCAGATTTCACAGCTTGATTACAACTCTTATAAGGGTGTAATTGGTATTGGTCGTATTAAACGTGGTTCTGTTGCACCTAACCAACAAGTTACGGTTATCAGTGCAGACGGCACAACTCGTAACGGTAAGATTGGTTCAGTACAAAGCTACTTAGGCCTTGAACGTATTGAAACTGATAAAGCTTACGCTGGTAACATCGTAACAGTAACAGGTTTAGGCGAGCTTAAGATTTCAGATACGCTTTGTTGTCCTAACAACGTTGAAGCATTACCACCACTAAGTGTTGATGAGCCAACAGTAACAATGACGTTCTCTGTAAACAACTCTCCTTTCTGTGGTAAAGAAGGTAAGTTTGTAACATCACGTAATATTCGTGAGCGTTTAGACAAAGAATTAGTACATAACGTAGCACTTCGTGTTGCTGATACAGATAACCCAGATAGCTTCCGTGTATCAGGTCGTGGTGAATTACACCTAGGTATCTTAATCGAGAACATGCGTCGTGAAGGTTACGAGCTTGCTGTTTCTCGTCCAGAAGTAATCTTACGTACTGTTGATGGTGTGTTAGAAGAACCGTATGAAACACTAACTATTGACTGTGAAGAAGAGCACCAAGGTTCTATCATGGAGCAAATTGGTCTTCGTAAGGGTGAACTTACTGACATGGCACCAGATGGTAAAGGCCGTATGCGTATGGACTTTATGATCCCAAGCCGTGGCTTAATCGGTTTCCAAACTGAGTTCATGACATTAACGTCGGGTTCTGGTTTACTTTACCATACATTCGATCACTACGGTCCGCACAAAGGTGGCGAGCTAGGTGTTCGTAAGAACGGTGTAATGATTGCAAACGCAACAGGTAAAGCACTTACTAACGCACTATTTAACTTACAAGAGCGCGGCCGTTTATTTATCGGTCACGGTGTTGAAGTTTATGAAGGTATGGTTATTGGTATTCATAGCCGTGATAACGACCTTACAGTTAACGCACTTAAAGGTAAGCAACTTACTAACGTTCGTGCATCTGGTACAGATGAAGCACAAACACTAACACCAGCACTTAACTATTCACTTGAGCAAGCGCTTGAGTTTATTGCTGATGATGAGTTAGTAGAAGTAACACCTGAGAACATTCGTATTCGTAAGCGTCATTTAACTGAAAATGAGCGTAAACGTGCGGGTCGTGCTCCTAAGTCATAATCTATTAATTTAGAACAATGATTTTAAAAGCCGCTGTATTGAAAGATACAGCGGCTTTTTTGTTTTTAAAGTAAGAGAAGCTTTAGCTTTTATGTAGTCAGGATAAACAAGATAAAACAAACTAGATAAAGTTAGCTCCAAAAATATCAGGCAATTATTTCTCTTTGAAAAGAGTGCGCTTTTTTACCGCTTAGTAACTAACTCACTTAAAAAATAGTAATAACTATAAATAATACTCAGTATGTTCAGGTTAATATTGGTGTCCACAGATTGAACAATCCGATCTAATACAATTACTTACACTATCTTGTAGAGCAAGTTGTTAAAGTAATAATGTTTTTTAAACTCATACAAATTAAGGGAATAATGTTGGTTAAAGTAATACTTATTGTGATAACTGTACTTTTATCTGGTTGTACTTCGTCACAAGCCATGAGCTCTGGGTGTGATTTTGTTACAGGGGCTGCGAACAGTAATGAACGTCATAAGCCTGCTGGTGATCTTAATAGTAATAAAAAAAATCAAAAAGTAAACGTGATTAATGGGCTTTTGAATATGTTAATTGGCCCAATCGGTCGCTCTCTCAATGATGATGAATGCAGTAGTAAAGAGCAAGAGTATGTATACCCAAATAACAGCTTATAAAATAGACGTTTTGCTTTTTAATGTTTCCGTTATGTTGGGTTTCGCTTTGCTCAACCCAACCTATGGTTTCAATTATCTTATTGGTAGTAGAGTGATTTTTCCAAACACATCAGCATCTATATAGCCAAGGTTGCGACTGCCGTTAACAGGCTGTACTTCATGTGAACCCATGAAGTGCTCACGAACTTTACTGCCGTCGTTATCGCAATAGGCGAGCATAAAACCAATAACTTGTTTTTCAGTTAATTTAAGTGGTGTATTTTGCGCGCCTTGTTGGAAATTATTTGGGTAGAGTTTTATCGCCACTTCCCACGTGATGTTATAGGGCGCAATGGTATTGCGTTTCCAGTTACTAACTAAGTGGTCGGTATATAAATGCGCTTTTTTATCAGGCCCATAATCGGCAGCTTGGTTATCAAGGCCAATATGATAAGCAAATGCTGTATGGTTAAATTGGTGATTACCGCCAGATGCGTCACTATCTATAAACACTTCTAAGGCATCATCGTCCCAGTATTTATCCGTTGGATCTGGGTGAGTATCAATAAGCATATCATCACTAATGTCTGCTTGTAAATACAAGTAGTTTTCATCCCACAAAAGACGATAGCGACCTTTAAAATCCTTGTCTGAGTCTGGTAGGGTGCCGTCCATTAAGTATGGCATATTATGCCAAGTGGCTTTGTCCCATGCACTTTCAGAAACCCCATCAATAGTAATAGCTGTTGGTGTATGACTAACGTCAATAGCCATGATTGGCTGGGTAAAAAGTAAGCTAAAAGCGAGTAGTGTTTTTTTCATTAATCATCTCATCAATTAAGGATGATTTAGCTTGGCTTAAATAGCAATCAAAAACAATCTCGTAGTCTATTTTTATACTAACTGATTGTGCCTGCTATGCTGTCTTTTAATGCGAGCATTAATAAATGCGCACTTTCTCCAGACATTTTAAAAGGATTAAAATCAATGGAGCCTGAAAACTTGAGATTCAGTGATTCGGTTAGCTTAGATTGCGGTACATAGCCCATTGACCATTTTTCAAACTCTCTTTCAGGAATTTGGGTATAGTTGAGCATAATTACATTGTGGTGACGTTTATCGTTTAATATTTGTTGGTAGGTATTATTTACAGCCGTTCTAGAGCCTTCCAGGCATTGTAAAAAGTAATCATTACTAAAACATAACATGCCGGTGACGTTTGTTTTTACATTATAGGTTCGAGCGCTTTGTAAAATATTTTCTATATCTTTAGGCCCAAAACCACTACTAATTTTGCTGGCGTAAATAAGTCGTACAAGAAACATAAAACCTCCTCACTGTTTAGTTAATTAAACATAGTTCAGCAGAGAAGTTATTACTAATTTTGTAAATGACTGATTAAAGTTTAATACTCTCACCTTCATTTAAAATATGCAGGGGTATTTTCGAGTCCATCTTTTTGTGCATATACAATAAACGCAGTAAAGCTGAATGACTCGTGCGATCGCCCATTTTCCATGATGAGTTACCGTATCCCCAAGGTATCATTATTTTACAGTTTAGCTCTTGTGCTGCTGTTAGAGCGTCTTCTGGGGTTGTATGAACGTAACGATACCATTTAGGGTTATCTTCGCTATAGTAAGACGCTATCGGCATTAAGCACACATCAATATCGCCATATTTTTTCTGTATATCGCTGAAGTGTTTTGAGTAGCCAGTGTCGCCTGCAAAAAATAAGGTGCTGCCATTTTGTTCAAGTAGCCAGCCATTCCATAGGTCTTTATCGTTGTCTTCATAAATAAAGGGTACTAAAACACGGCTGCTAAAGTGATGAGCAGGCAAGGCATGGATAGCTAAATCGCCAATATTTGTTTTTGCATACCACGCCATTTCACTAATATTAAACCCGCCTGTAGGGAAGTTGTCGGCCATGCCTAGTGGTGTTAAGTAGCGGGGTTTATTACCGATCTCTTCTATATCTGCTTTATTAAAGTGATCGTAATGAATATGCGAGTACATCACAGCGTCTAAGTTTTTCAGTTCACTATATGTGAGCCAATCGCCGGGCTGTCGGTAAAACCCAGAGGCTAGTCTAAATGCTAAATCTACAGGTGAGTCAAACTGCTCTTTTACAGGATCAAGTAACACTTGCTGTCCGTTAGGCGTGCGGATCATAAACCCAGCATGCCCCAGCCAGCGTAAGCTAAAGCCTGTATTTAAATTCATAGGCTGTTGCTCACCAATAAATTGGCAGTTTTCGCTGTCTTTTTCGCATTGTAATTTAGGGCTAGTTGGGTAGCAGTTGCTTTTACAGGTAGTCGGGTAAGTTTTTTTACCCGGGTAGAGATTATGAAACCGTCCTTCTCGCTCGCCATTTTGATGTAGCGGGGTAATGGTTTGCTTCCCTGCAATAACTTCAACATGGTTAGCTGTTTGGCAGGCGCTTAGCATTGTGCATGCAAGTATTAGGGTAATGGCTTTGAACTTCATTTTACTGTTCTAATTATTATTATTTTGTAAAAGTATAACAACAACAGCTGATTATCGAAGAGCTTAAAGGTAACAAAAAGTAACAATAAAAAAGCCTACAATTTAGTAGGCTTAGTAAACGAGTTTATAGTAATTAGCCTGTGGTATTCATTTGCTCAATAAATTTATTTGAGTCTTCAATCGACTTATTCATGTCATTCATGAGTAACTGAATATCACGCTTTAAGTTAGTAAACTCGCCTTTTATAGCGGCTACCGCTTGTGCGTTTAAGTTATGTTTTAAGTAAAGCACGTTATCTTGTAAAGACGATAATACTGGCTCCATTTTGCTCTCAGCGCTGCGCATTGAGCGAAGTAATTGGCTAAACTGGCGCTGAGTTGCAGCTAGTTTTTTACTGCTTTGACGCTTAAGTGAGGCGCTTTTGTATTGCTCTAGCTCATCGCTCCACTCATCAAACAAGGCATCGGCAACATCTTCTACTTTATTTATGTTATTTGATACTTCGTTTGCCGCCGCTAAGCTCGACTCGTAATCGTCATTAAGTTGATTGTAAGCATCTTGCAACTCACCGCCATCGAAATTAATTAAGGTAGTTAGGCGCTCGAGTGCTGATTGAAATTCTTCTTGCGACTCTTGTTGTGAGTCTTTCGTTTCTTCAACGCGATCAATAAGAATGTCACGTTTATGTACACCTACTTTTTCCATTGCCGAATAATAAGCCGACTGACAACCTGAAAGCATCAGCATTAACGAGAGTATGGCTGTCCCTAATAATGTTTGTTTTTTCATCTGAATTCCTATTTACGAGTGTTAATGCTGTAAATTATGGCCTTGATTGTTATTATAATCAAAAGCCCACCAACAAAGTTAATTGTATGAATGATAAGCTCTCCCATTATAAACAGCAAGTTAAGGTGTTTCTAAAACAGCAACCAGGCTGGTGGATGCAATATTTCAATCGCTGTATAGACGATCAAATAACCATTAATGCAGGGTATTTAGCATACGTTACCTTGTTGTCGTTGGTTCCGTTGATAGCGGTGGGGGTGGCAATCTTCTCTGCTTTTCCGGGGTTTGAATCGACCCGTTTAGCCATTGAAAGTTTTTTATTTACTAACTTTGTGCCGACTTCTTCCGATGTTATTAAAGAACATATTAGCTCGTTTGCTGGTAATGCTAATCAAATGACGGCGGTAGGTATTGGCTTTTTGGCAGCCATTGCCTTGCTACTTATTCGTAATGTAGATGCCACGCTAAACCGTATTTGGCGAGTAAAGAAAAAACGCCCAATGATGATATCCTTTGCTGTATATTGGATGGTACTGAGTTTGGGACCTGTATTACTGGGGGCGAGTATTGGTGTCACCTCTTATATTGTGTCGTTAGTGTCGTTCGCTGATCAGGGGATCCCTGGGTTTAGTGGTTTTTTATTAAAACTACTCCCTTATGCTATTTCTATGGCAGGTTTTATTATGCTGTATACCTTAGTGCCGAATACGCGGGTTTCATTTAGGGCTGCTATTCCAGGTGCACTGTTTGCTGCAATGTTATTTGAGTTAACCAAAAAAGGCTTTGCTTTGTACATTAGCCATTTTCCATCATACGAAGTGATTTATGGTGCGGTAGCAACCATTCCTATTTTGTTTGTATGGGTATACTTGTCGTGGGTAGTAGTGCTACTAGGTGCTGAATTTACTGTGTGTATTAACATGCAACATTACAATAAAAAAGAGCAATGAGCAGAGGATAGTGAATAAATGCAAGGACTAATTCAACGGGTAACACACGCCAACGTAGCAATAGAAAAACAGATTGTTGGTGAAATAAAACAAGGTATTGTATTACTGCTTGGTGTTGAAAAAGAAGACGATGAGCGTGTTGCTGATAAACTATTACACAAGGTCAGTAATTATCGAATTTTTAGTGATGAAAATGATAAAATGAACCTCAGTCTCAAAGATATACAAGGCGAACTATTAGTCATATCGCAATTTACACTTGCAGCTAATACCAAAAAAGGCATGCGTCCTAGTTTTTCATCGGCAGCCACACCAGACCAAGCGCAAGCATTATATAATTACTTTGTTGAGCAGGCTAAATTACTCGGTATTAAGGTAGCGACCGGTGTATTTGCAGCCGATATGCAGGTTAGTTTATGTAACGACGGTCCGGTTACCTTTAACTTAACCGCTTAAAGTGTTTTTTCAACAACCACAATGTGATTCACAAATCCGGTGATCTTTTTAATACTAACGGCTTCCCCAAACACGCGCTTAAGCACAAGTTGTAGCTGTGTAAGCTGGGAGGTATGTTGCGATAAAAAGTTAATAAATAAGATGCCCCGCTGAGCAAGCGCCTCATAAATTGTTTGATAAAAACATAAATCAAATAAGAATCTAGGGGCGTCTAGTTCACTAAATAAATCTAAAATAATCCAATCTATATTCACCGCTGACTTTAAAACTGTTTGTGCGTCTTCACAGTAAATTTGGCCCTGTTCATTAAGGGCAAAAAAATCTTGATAACAGTCAATTATATGAGGGTTTTTTTCTACTGAAGTTAGCTGCGCTTGAGGGTACAGTTTTAATAAGTAGTTACGTATAGCACCACCACCTAAACCGAGCTCAAGTATTTTTTTAGGCGCTAGTCGTTGCTGCCAAATCGTTGCTAAATAGGCAAGGTGAGGAAACAGTAATACTTGTGGACTCCGGGTTAAAATAACTGATTGCAAGGTATTGTTAATAAGTAGCCAGCGCAGCTGTTGATGCTCTCGAACTTGTATATTTATGCCATGTTGATTATGCCAATAAAGTAACTGGCCTAGCGATGAACTATGCTCAATAAAGTGCCTGCTGATCAGGCCACTGCTACCATGGATATATTTATTCATGGTATTGAGCATAAACCAGCAGGGGTAAAGCGCAATCGATTTTGTCATTAATTTTTTACAGTCATTTATAGGAAACCAAAGTCGTATTTGCAGTTTTACCCAGATCGAGTATGGTGTTTTTCACAAAATGCACAGCGTAATATTTTTACATTTTTAATTTATGGAGTCTGTATGTTTCAAGTGAGCACCCCTCAAAGTAGTGAAGACTGGCAAGCCTATTATCAATTACGCTGGCAAGTTTTACGTGCACCATGGGGCGAACCTCGTGGTTCTGAGCAAGACGATTTAGAGCAAGAAGCTGAACACCGCTTTATTAAAAATAAAGCAGGTGAAGTATTGGGTGTGGCGCGTTTGCACTTTAATAATCAGCAACAAGCTCAAGTACGTTATATGGCGGTTGCAGAGGGTAACCGTAATCAACATATTGGTAGCCGCTTATTACATGAGCTAGAAAAAATAGCGTGGAATCAAGATGCTGATGAATTAGTGCTGTTTGCTCGCGAACGTGCTCTGGAATTTTATCAGCGCCATGGCTACGAAAATAAAGAAAAAGCGCATTTAGCCTATGGTGATGTTCAACATTATAAAATGGTTAAGCTCAAGCCGAGTGAGCCAGGTTGGTTTCGTCACCCTAATTGGACTCAAGTACTGCAAAATACATGGCGTGAATCAATCCCTATTAGTGATGCAATGGGGATAAAAGTAGAAAGCTACACTGATTGGCAATTTACTACTCGTGCAGATTTAAATGCTAACTTAAACTTACACAACACCATGTTTGCAGGCTCTATTTACAGTCTAGCTACACTAACGGGTTGGGGAGCAACGTACTTAGCATTAAAAGAAGCCGGACTTGAGGGTAATATAGTGTTAGCCGATGCTAATATTAAATATTTAAAACCACTGAATACCGACCCTAAAGGCTGTGTTGATATTCAAACCTGTAAAGGTAACTTAATAGAGTTACAAGAGGCGGGTAAGGCGAGCTATTTAGTGCCAGTAACCATTTTTGATGGTGATCAAGTAGTTGCTCAGTTTGAAGGGCAGTTTGTGGTTAAAAAGTAATAAGAATAAACGAAAAAGCCAAGCGAGTTGCTTGGCTTTTTTTATTAGCGGTTATTACAGTAAATCAGTCAGTAATATACCGACACCAAAGCGTTCAATATCGGCGTTATAGTCTATTAAACTCTCACCATAGCCATTAAAATACTGCGCATAGCCGCGTACTCTTCCCCATAGAGGGAATGACCAATCAAGCTGAATTGCCCCGCGGTTATCTGAATTTAAATTATTACGAGTCATAAAACTAAATTCATGATCGTGAAAGCGATACGCGCCACCAAATTCAAAGTAACCCATGTATTTATAGATATCAGGGTTATCGTCACCTCGTGCATCTAACGGCGCAGGCTTTTTGTTTTCAGGAATGCGGTACCAAGGCTTAAAGCTGAATACAAAGCCGTCATTTTCCCAAATGAAATCGGCATAAATACGGTTCCAAGAACGCGAGTTTGGCTGACTTCGGCCATTAGATTGGTGCGAAATACCAATAGCTATTGCCATTTCATCGCCCCATAAAACGTTTTCAGGGTCTAAGTAATTAATCCAGAAAATTTCTGGCTCGTAATTAGTTTCTCGAAAGGGAGAAGAAATATCGTCGTTGTATACTTGCCAGTATGACTGCAGAGTAAAGCCAAAAAATATAGCTTGGTCTGGGTCGGCAAACTCATCATACAAAGGTACTTTAATTGATAACTGATATTTAGCTTCTAGGTTATCGAGAGGGTCGCCATCTTTTTTATCGGTTAATTCTGCAAATCCATCAAACGGGCGAGTGTTTGGGTTCGACATATAAGAAACCGGTAAAATATAATTACGTTTATGCGGCGTAATTACATTACGATTCTTTTTGCCAACCGCTTCACGGGCTTGGCGTTTATCGATAGCTGTTAGCTGCTTGCTTTCTTCAACTGCAGAGCATTTTTCGCGCAATTGATCGAGGGTTTGCTTACCGTCTCCACCTATCACTTCATTTAATATACATTGTTTAACCAGCTCAAGTTCATTGTTTTGCTCGTTTTTTGCTGTTTCTTCAGCAATAACAGCAGTACTTAGTAATGTTGAGAGTAGTATCCAGTGGCGCCAACTCATTATAATTCCTTTGTAAGTGAGGGAAGTAACAGATTTGTGGTGATTATAACGCATTTTTAACACGTATACGGTGAATTTGTCCTGAACTTTAATAAAGCAAAAAGAAAAGCGACCTAAGTCGCTTTTACTGGATAACTAGCTAATAGCTCGCTAGTTAGACTCTCACGCAATGAGAAGGGGTGAGCTAGAGCTCAAAAACGTTTGTAAAAAACTTATAAAGTTCAGTGCCTTGGTTCACACTAGCTGAGGCAAAATGCAATATCGCAATCGCATCAAGATCAAAGCTTAATGTTTGCAGTGGTTGTTCGCTTAGGTAGCGTTCCATTCGCAGTATTTTAGCTATAGGTTCGCCCGCTTTAATGTGCCCACCAAGAGGGGCTAAGTATTCAACCATGCCACCCATAGGTGCATAGTAAGCAATATAATCATTTAGTTGGCAGCCATACCTTGTCATCACTTTTGGCTTGTAGGGCGCATCAACAAATACTTGCTTATGATTTAAATAACTTAAAATACTTTGAGCATCATTAAACGCCGCGCTTAAATCTATTTTTTCTTGGCTTCCCAGCTCTACCGTAAAGGCTTCAACTTGTACGTTAAAATTTCGGCCTTGCTGAGCAAGTTGCTCGCTAAGTTGCCACCATGGACAAAAGCTCGCTTCATCCATTGCGCCATCAAAGTCATTAGGGATCACTAGCACATGGGGAATATTAAAGTAACGGGCACTTTCTGTGGCATATTCAGGACAATATAAGTGCTGACTAGAAATAGGGCCAGTGTGTAAATCTAAAACAATATCAGCTTGATGCGCTAGTCTTTGTAAGTTTAGCGCTATGCGTTTACCCGTTGTTAAACGATAGTCTGGGCCATTAAGTTGCTGCTCAACATCATTAATTAACGCGGTTTTAAACGCTGTTTTTAGAGCTGTATCGTCAGCGTCGTAGTATTGCTTTGCAAACTGTGATGCAAGCTGATTATTACAGTGATACATACGATTCCAATTAGTCCCCGTAATAGGGTCGAATCGGCCAAGCGTAAATTCGCCCGATTTTTGATTACAGCCAATGGGGTTAGCGTAGGGAACTAAGGTAATATCACCTTTTAAATTAAGGTTTTTTAGCTGTTCAAGTAGCTGATAAATAACCGCGTTACCTTGTACTTCGGCGCCATGCATATTAGCTTGTATATACACACTTGGGCCTGTGCCATCGCCCTTTAAACGATAGACAGGAATGGTCAGTGGTAGGCCATTTGCCACTTCACCAACTACAATATTTTCCTGGCTTATAGCTGTGGTGTTATTCATTTTTATTACCTCAAGTAGTGGCTTGCATCTTCTGCTTGGCGAATACAGTTGATTTCGCCATGGTGTATAACATATTCACCGGCCAGTTCATGGCACAAAAAGTACGGCATACTTTCGGTAAAACCATAAGCACCGCATTGACTAAACACCAGCCAGTCATGTTCATTTAAATCGCTCGGTAATTGGTGCTCCCCTAAGCAATCCAGCGCTGTACATAAAGGTCCGTATAGGCTCATTGCTTGGTTTGCTGCGTTTGAATCACGTAATAAACGCGCAGGAAAGTCTTGATTAGTAACCGCAGGGCGCAATAAGTGATTAATACCGCCGCTCATAATTACCTGCTGTTGGCCGTAGTTTAATTTGCGCTCAACCACCGGTGTGGCGTAGTGGCCGCATTCGCCTACAGCATAGCGACCTAGTTCCATCCACAGCTCTTTAACACCCGCATCGCGTTTAATCTTTGCAAGGGCTGCTATTAATGCATCCCAGCTTAAAGTCGGATCATTAAGGGTGTAAGGAATACCTAAGCCGCCACCTAAATCCAGAATATTAAGGTTAATACTTAAATGCTCAGCAAGTTGCCTTAACGGCGCAATCATTTGCGCCCACAGATCTGCAAGTTTGTCGCTGCTGAGCATATTGCCCCACTGAAAAATATGTAGGCCATCAAAGCTCAGTGCTGTGTAGTCATTAGTAGTTAGCGATTGCCATTCATCGCAGCCAAGCCCAAATGGGGTAAGGCTGTCGCCACCTAGTGGGTTTTTATCACCCTCGGGCCAGCGTAATTGAACACGCAGCAAAACCTGTAACTGACACTGCTGGGCAGTCGCTTGTTCGTTTAACCAACGCACCTGATTAAGACTTTCTGCCACAAAGGTGCGTACGCCACGTGCAATAAAATGTTTAATTTGTTTTGGGCTTTTAGCAGGGCCCGTGTTGAGCACGCGCTCGCTGTTAATTCCTTGGGCAAGTACTTGCTCAAGTTCGCCTTTACTTGCAACATCAAAGTTAAAACCAGCGTTATCTAAACTTTGTATCACTTTAGATAGGGGATTGGCTTTAACCGCATACCAAAGCTTTACTTCGGTTTGCGCCACTAAGTGCGCAAGGTGCGCATCTAGTGAGTCAAGGTCGTAGACAAAAAATGGAGTATCGAGTTTACTCGAAAGCTCATCAATAGCGCTTTTAACGGGCGTGCTCAAAAAGGTCATTAACGTAAAACCTCTTCAAGCAATAATGACGCGTCACTTTGCTCGTCCCGGTATTTAACAATTAAGGCACACGACATACTCAAGCCTTGAGCACGCGCCCAGTCGTTTGACGCAGGGCGAGAGCCTGGGATCACAATCGCGTATTCAGGGATTGCTTCGCCTTTATCAAGCTGACGCTCATTAACGCAGTCATAAACAGGGATGGTTGCCGATAAGCGAACACCAGGGGCAAGTACCGCGCCTTTTTTAACTACCACGCCTTCAACAATCACACAGCCTGCACCAATGAATGCATCGTCTTCTATGACCACAGGGCTTGCGCCAATGGGCTCAAGTACCCCGCCTAATTGTACCGCGGCGCTCAAGTGAACATTTTTACCCACTTGCGCACATGAGCCAACCAATGCGTGGCTATCTACCATAGTCCCCTCGTCAATAAAGGCCCCAATATTTACGTACGCAGGTGGCATAATAATAGTGCCTTTGGCAACATGTGCACCACGGCGCACACTTGAACCACCTGGCACCATGCGAACGCCTGCTGTGGCTTCAAAGCATTGCGGCGCTAGATTATGTTTATCTACAAAGCCACCAGGAAACTCCATGTTAGTGCCGTTTTTAAATGCCTCTAAAATGCCTTGCTTTACTTCTACGTTAGCGTGCCATTGGCCGTTTTCGTCTTGTGTTGCTGCGCGAACTGCGCCCGTTTCTAAATTATTTAATAGTTCTAACCAGCTCATTATAAAAACCTGTATTTAATGCCAAGATAAAATGGTGTTGTTTGCCGATGAAATGTCATCGGTGTGTGTCAGCTCAAGGTGTGTTAAAGGTGGACGTAAATGCGGACTGCTAATACGCCCTTGTAAATGCATTAACACTTTGACTGGGATAGGGTTTGCTACTGAAAATAAGCTATTGATAGCGCTAGACCACTGGACAAAAAGATTAGGGTGTTGGCCGCTTAAACTGCGCTTTACAAACTCATGGGTTTGCACTGGCCATGCATTGGCTGCAACCGACACTAAACCTTTTGCACCTGCTTGGGCAAAATAAGGCATGAGGGCATCGTCACCACTAAAAATGGCTAGTTCAGGCGCTGCTTGTCGATAGGCTTCAAATTGAGAAATACAGCCACTGGCTTCTTTGAGTGCCCATAAATTTTTATGTTGTTTGAGGTTTTCAATGGTTGCAAGGGGAATGCTAACCGCACTACGTCCTGGTACGTTATAAAGCATACAAGGATGAGAACTGGCATTGAGCAGGCTTTCAAACCAATGCGTTTGCCCCACTGCACCGGGTTTGGCGTACAAAGGCGAGCCAAGTAAAAAACCATGAATAGGCAGTTGGTTGCAGTAGTTAACCCATTCAAGCTGCTGCTTTAAGTTACTACCACCGACTGCGACCATAAGCGGGACGCTCGGCTGTAATTGGCAAACATGCTCTACGATGGCTTGCTGCTCTTTTAGGGTCAGGGCTAACCCTTCGCCAGTGCTACCAAGTAATAAAATGCCGTTGTTAGCGGCTTCTTGTTCGGCCACCAAGGTGTCTAAGGTTGCGTAATCAACTAGGCCATTTTCATCAAATGGGGTGATCAGCGCAGTCCATAAATGGAAATTGTTAATATTGAAGTTGTTGATCATCTCTCACGAACTTATAGGGCATTCGTCGAGTTATTGGCGGGTATTTAGGGTGCCTGACTCTTTGAATGTATTTATAATTCGAAGAGCGAATGGGCTTAAATAATAGGGCGCACGGCCTTATTATACTAAGACCAGAAGCTCTCCACCAAATATGTTATTGGTGACAGTCGCTAGGATTCAACCTAGTCGCCCGAAGTAATCTTTCACAAAAAAGTGTTACCTCTCGGCGTTAATTCCCCTCACGTATGCTCAATGGAGTTTGCGCTCCTAACATACGCTACCTGAATAACGCACCTCTTCCAGCCCTTTGCACTTGCTATTGAAAAATCAATCAGCAAATACAATGTAATAGGGTAAGTGTGGCGATTAAACCACTTTAGCCGTCTAGGTGTCAAGTGACTAAATACAGAATAGTTCATCGATAATAGCAACGGTTACGTATTGGCTGCTTTTCTCGTAAACTAGTTTCATGGTCGAAGTAAGGTATTAAGTAGATGGAAAAATTTAGCGATATTTATAAGCGTGCAGTGGAGCGAAAGGGCTCTGAAAAAATGCTTAAGTTGTTACTCGCAAAACCTTTATCAACAAAGCAACTCGTCACATTAAGTGATGATGATTGGCTAGAAGAATTTACTCGGAAAGTTTTTCAAAGTGGTTTTTATTGGTCGGTGATCAACAGTAAGTGGGCCGGATTTAGAGAGGTTTTCTGGGATTTCAGTGTTGAAAAATTATTGATGATGCCACCAGACATGTTAGAACAAAAAGCCAGTGACGAACGAATAGTGCGCAATTATAAAAAAGTAAAAACCATTACTGATAATGCGTATATGATCCATGAAGTTGCAGAGCAACACGGCAGTTTTAGTCAGTTTATTGCTAACTGGCCAAGTGAAGATATTATTGGTTTGTGGGCGTATTTAAAAAAACATGGTGCAAGGCTGGGTGGTAATACTGGTCCTTATGCACTGCGTGCCTTGGGGAAAGATACTTTTTTACTTTCAAGAGATGTAGAAAGCTATTTGCGTGCCCATAAAATTATAGATGGCGGATTACAAACTAAAAAGTCACTAAGTGCGGCGCAGGCATTCTTTAATGAACTGCAGCAGCAAAGCGGCTTAAGCATGCAAGAGCTAAGCTTAATTGTCGCTTATGGTGTAGGCGACAATCGCGTAGGTATCAGCCAAAAACAATAGGATTAAACATGAAATTAGTGCCAAGGTATACCGATATTGGTGAGGGGTTTGCTATTAGCGATCATCCAGCCAAGGTGACCGCACCACAGTTATTGTTATGGAATGAACCCCTAGCTGAGCAATTTAATATACAAGTGGATGCTGATTCTCGAGCAAATATATTCAGTGGAAATGAACCTCAAGCAGTTTCTGCAGTTGCATTAGGGTATTCGGGTCATCAGTTTGGTCATTTTTCTCCACGCTTAGGAGACGGCCGAGCGCATTTACTTGGCGCGATCAGTGATGATAAAAACCAGCTTTGGGATTTGCAATTAAAAGGCGCTGGCGCTACGCCATTCTCGCGTGGTGGAGATGGGCGCTGTGCATTAGGTCCTGCTATTCGTGAGTACGTAATGAGCGAAGCAATGCATGCGCTTGGCATTCCTACTACGCGTTGTTTAGCCGTGGTTGGTAGTGGTGAAACTGTTTATCGTAACCCGCCTCAACCTGGCGCTATTGTAACGCGACTCGCGAGTAGTCATATTCGAGTTGGCTCGTTTCAATATTTAGCTACCCAAGGCGATTTGACCAGTCTAAAAAACTTAGCCGATTTAGCCATTCAAAGACATTACCCTGAAATTAACAGCACTGGCGCCCAGCGATACTTGGATTTTCTAGCCGCAGTGATAACCAATCAAGTTAACTTAGTCGTAAGTTGGATGAGGGTGGGGTTTATTCATGGGGTAATGAATACCGACAACACCTTAATTAGTGGTGAAACCATAGATTACGGTCCATGTGCCATGATGAACCAGTTTGATTTTGATACCGTGTTTAGCTCTATTGATAAGCAAGGGCGTTACGCATTTGGTAATCAGCCAAACATGGCGAGTTGGAACTGTGCTCGCTTAGCAGAGAGTCTAATGGCACTAATAAGTGACGACGATGAGCAAGCCGTAGCAATGCTGACACCTATCATTGCAGACTTTTCGACCCAATTTAATCAGCAATTTAGCGCTATGTGGGCACAAAAGTTAGGGCTAACAATAGCTGATGATAAAGATAATGAGCTGGTGGGGGAGTTACTAGGGCTATTAAAAGAACACCAGCTTGATTATACCAATACTTTTAATGCACTCACTGAGTCGTTAAATGGGCAAGCTGAAATACCATCAGCACTTACCTCTTGGGCACAGCAATGGCAAACACGAACTAATGAGCACAGCTATCAAGTGATGCGACAAGCCAATCCGAGCGTGATCCCACGTAACCATATTATTGAAGATATTATTACTCAGTACACTACGCATGGGGATAGTGAGCTACTCAGTCGTTTTAGCAAAGTGATGTCGAGCCCTTACACAAGCCATGCGCAGGCCACTGAGTTTCAAACGCCGCCCGAAGATGATAAGAATTATCGTACTTTTTGCGGTACTTAAGTATGGTTTATTGCATTTTAAAATGAATATAAAAGGTCATTTTTTACCCCTGCGATGTTCATTCATAGAGCAAACTATGAACGAATGATACCATAACATCCATAAAGGCTAGTGATCGTATGGGGTTTAAAGCGATTGTTTGCTTTTTGAGCTAGTCTTTGTTCAGTAACATTTTTTATGGGCTAGTTTTATTATCCTAAGATATTGAAAAAATATATTTGCGTTAAGTATTGATTAACAAAGGCTCAGTTACTGTATAGGTAAGTTAGAAGAGCTAGCAATGCTTAGCTACATTTTTAGTTGTTAAAATGGGAAGAAAACAATGAAATTAAAATCACTTACAATTGCCATAGCGTTAGCTGCAACTAGCGCATCTACTTTTGCTGCCGAACAAGAAGGTTTTTACATTGGTGCGTTCGGTGATTACTACGATGCTTCGTGGAAAAACATGCGTGAGCAGGCTGGCCTTGACGTTAATGAGTCAACAGGTTGGGGTGCTGAATTAGGTTACCGCTTTAATGATTACTGGAGCGCACGTTTAGAATACGCAGACCTAGATTTTAATGCACATGACAAAGTACTTAACAACCGCAACGATATTGACGGCGAACGTTACGGTATCGATGCGCTTTACCACTTTGGCGGCGGCTCTTTTTACGGTTTATTCGGTCTGAAAGACATTGATGTTGTTGATGACAACACGTTTGTAAATGCAGGTGTAGGTTACCGACACTTTGTTACAGACAACTTCTTTGTAAATGCTGAAACCAGTGTTTACCAAGGTTTAGACAAAGGCTACACAGATGTTGGCGCAAAATTAGGTATTAACTACTTTTTCGGCCAAAAATCAGCGCCAGTAGCACCAGTTGAGCCTGCACCACAACCAGAGCCAGAAATTGTTCCAGTGCCGGTAACACTTGCTGATACTGATAAAGATAGCATTCCTGATGTAGATGACAAATGTGCTAACACACCGATGACAGATGCGGTTGATAGTGATGGTTGTACACTTTATGAAGATACTGAAGTAACAGTAAGCTTGTTAGTAACATTCCCTAACAATGACTCGTCAGTTTCACAGCAGTACTTAAATGATATTGACGAAGTAGCGTCTTTCTTAAAAGAGTACCCAGATACAACTGTACTTCTTGAAGGTCATACGTCTGCAGTAGGTAAAGCGTCTTACAATAAATGGTTATCTAAAAAACGTGCTGATGCAGTAGCTAAAAAGCTAATTGCTGATGGTATTGCAGAAGATCGCATTACAACAGCTGGCTTAGGCGAAGAACGCCTTAAAAATGAAGCGAATACGGCACAAGCACACGCTGAAAACCGTCGTGTTGAAGCACACGTAAAATCTATTAAACGTGTAAAAGTACTACGTTAATAGTTGCTAATTAAGTAAAAACCCAGCTTATGCTGGGTTTTTTTATGGCTGTTAATAAGTATTCATGAAAGTTGATTTTATGAAATTCACTATTCATATTATTAATAATCGATATAACTAGTTGCCCAAGTGGATGGATTTTAATCTATGTATAAAAGCTTTATAATCGAGCGTTAGAATACTATAAGTATTGGGTTATAGTGTGTTTTGTAAACACTACCGAATACTTTCACGTCACCAAGAGGGCAATACTGTGCTACAAGAATATCGTAAACACGTAGAAGAACGTGCCGCGTTAGGTATCGTACCAGCGCCATTAGATGCTCAGCAAACGGCTGATCTTATTGAGCTAATTAAAACTCCACCGGCAGGTGAAGAAGAATTCGTCCTAGAACTACTAATCAATCGTGTACCGCCGGGTGTTGATGATGCAGCCTACATTAAAGCTGGTTTTTTAGCGGCTGTTGCAAAAGGTGAAGCCGTTTCTCCACTTCTTTCTAAAGAAAAAGCAGCTGAATTGCTAGGTACTATGCTTGGTGGCTACAATATCGCGCCAATGGTTGACCTACTTGATGACGAAGCGTTAGCGCCAATCGTAGTTAAGGGCCTTGCAAACACATTATTAATGTTTGATGCGTTTTACGATGTAGAAGAAAAAGCAAAAGCAGGTAATACATACGCCAAACAAATCATTGAGTCTTGGGCTGCCGCAGAGTGGTTTACTAATAAGCCAGCTGTTGCTGAAAAGATCTCGGTTACTGTATTTAAAGTCACTGGTGAGACAAACACGGATGACTTATCACCCGCTCCAGATGCATGGTCACGTCCTGATATTCCACTTCACGCACTAGCGATGCTTAAAACAGAACGTGATGGCATTAACCCTGATAAAAACGGTGAAGTAGGTCCTGTCACTCAACTTGAAGAATTAAAAACTAAAGGCTTACCACTTGCTTACGTAGGTGATGTTGTTGGTACCGGGTCTTCACGTAAATCTGCTACTAACTCCGTGCTTTGGTTTATGGGTGCTGATATCCCATTTGTACCAAATAAGCGCGTAGGTGGTGTCTGTTTAGGTAACAAGATTGCGCCTATCTTTTTCAATACAATGGAAGACTCGGGTGCATTACCAATCGAATTAAATGTTGATGAATTCAACATGGGTGACCAAATCGACATTTACCCTTATGAAGGGGTTGTTAAACGTCACGGTACTGATGACGTGATCTCTACGTTCACACTTAAATCAGAGGTCATTCTTGATGAGGTTCGTGCTGGTGGTCGTATTCCACTGATCATTGGTCGCGGTCTTACAGACAAAGCACGTACATCACTGGGTTTAGGTGCAACTGACGTATTTAAAGTACCAGCAGTTACTGAAGTGTCAGATAAAGGCTTTACGCTTGCGCAAAAAATGGTGGGTAAAGCATGTAATGTTGCCGGTATTCGCCCAGGCCAATACTGTGAACCAAAAATGACTACGGTTGGCTCGCAAGATACCACGGGTCCTATGACACGTGATGAGCTTAAAGACTTAGCCTGTTTAGGCTTCTCTGCAGATTTAACCATGCAGTCTTTCTGTCATACATCGGCTTACCCTAAACCAATTGACGTAAATACGCATCATACACTTCCTGATTTCATCATGAACCGTGGCGGTGTATCGCTTCGTCCTGGTGATGGTGTAATTCACTCATGGTTGAACCGTATGTTATTACCAGACACCGTAGGTACCGGTGGTGATTCACATACTCGTTTCCCATTAGGTATTTCATTCCCAGCGGGTTCAGGTGCGGTCGCATTTGCAGCAGCAACAGGTGTTATGCCACTTGATATGCCTGAATCGATTTTGGTTCGTTTTAAAGGTGAAATGCAGCCTGGTATCACGTTGCGTGACCTCGTTCATGCCATCCCTTACTACGGTATTAAAGAAGGGCTATTAACGGTTGAGAAGAAAGGTAAAATCAACGAGTTCTCTGGTCGTATACTAGAAATTGAAGGAGTTGAGCACTTAACTGTTGAGCAAGCATTTGAACTATCAGATGCATCAGCAGAGCGCTCAGCAGCAGGTTGTACTGTTAAGCTTTCTAAAGAGTCGATCAGCGAATACCTTGAGTCTAACATTGTTATGCTTAAGTGGATGATTTCTGAAGGCTACGGTGATGTACGTACAATCGAACGTCGTATTACAGCAATGCAAGAATGGCTAGCTAACCCAGAACTAATGGAAGCGGATAAAGATGCTGAGTACAAGCATGTGCTTGAAATCGACTTAGCTGATATTAAAGAGCCAGTACTTTGTGCGCCAAATGACCCTGATGATGCGCGTTTACTATCTGACGTGACAGGCGAGAAAATTGATGAGGTATTCATCGGTTCTTGTATGACTAACATTGGTCACTTCCGTGCCGCAGGTAAATTACTTGATGGTTTTACTGGTCGTATTCCAACACAGCTTTGGGTTGCACCGCCAACTAAGATGGACAAAGACCAGCTTACGGACGAAGGTTACTACGGTATCTTTGGTCGTGTTGGAGCACGTATTGAAACGCCTGGGTGTTCACTGTGTATGGGTAACCAAGCACGTGTTGCAGATAAAGCAACGGTTGTGTCTACCTCAACACGTAATTTCCCTAACCGTTTAGGTACCGGCGCAAATGTGTTCTTAGCTTCAGCAGAGCTGGCGGCAGTAGCGGCAATTTTAGGTAAATTACCTACTCCGGCTGAGTACCAAGAATATGCAGCGAAAATCAATGCAACGGCAGCAGATACCTACCGTTACTTGAACTTCCACCGTATGCCTCAATACACTAAAAAAGCAGACAACGTAATTATTCAGCAAGCTGTATAGTTAATAGAGTTTGAATGAAAAGCCCGCTTCGGCGGGTTTTTTGTCGTTTGAATTTAATTTGGATTATTCATGCTTTAATAATCTTATATTGAATTAAATTTAAGTATTATTTGCTTTTTAGTTGAATAATAAAGCAAAAAATCCTCGCTATATGCATTAAAATCCCTGCCAATATTATCATTATTATAAGCAGGATTTTATGACCGCATTAAACAACCAGAATTTACTGCAACTTCGTTTTATTAACCAAGCCAACATTGATTTGGTTAAGCCTTCTTTTGATAACTTACCTGCAAACCCATATGCAGATGGTGCGTTTCGCAAACGCCGTTATTCAGTAGTTAAACTACAAAATGGTGAGCTCAATCTTCAAGCGACTAAAGCGTTTGTGCAAGACGATTCAATTAATACCTTTCAAGGTAATGTTGAACGTACTTACGAAAATTTAGAGCAAAGCTTGCTTGAGTCTGAGGGTATGAAAAGTATTGTTAGAGAATTTTGTGCGATTACCGGTATTGATGCAGACCGTGATATTGAAATTCACCAATTTAGAATGCTTGCCATTGATAGCGACACGCCAGCAGCCCCAGAAGGTGTGCATCAAGACGGGTTTGATCATGTGTGTGTATGTGGTGTTTCTCATGAGAATTTAGAAGGTGGTGAGCTATTGGTTTATGAAAACCAACAAGCTGAACCTTGTTTTAAAATGGAAATAAAAGACGGCATGTTTGCACTAATTAACGACCGTCAGGTATGGCATAACGCCACGCCAATGAACAAAATTGATGCTAATAAACCAGGTTATCTGGATTGTTTTGTACTAACTGCTTAAGAGAAATAAAATGAATTTAATGCAATTGCGCGCGCAATTTCCTGCTTTAATGCAAACGGTTGATGGCAAGTCACCGGTATTTTTAGATGGGCCAGGTGGCTCACAAGTACCCCAGCCGGTACTGAGTGCCATGACCGCTTATTTAGGGCATTACAATTCAAACTTGGGCGGTGCGTTTTTCTCAAGTGACAAAACGGTTGAGCTAATGGCTAATGCGCGTCAAGCGGCGGCTGATTTGTTAAATGCCCCTAGTGCACAAAATATTGTGTTTGGCCCGAATATGACCAGCCTTACGTTTAGCTTCAGCCGCGCGATTTCACGCAGTTGGCAAGCAGGCGATGAAATTATTGTCACCAATGCAGATCATTTTTCAAATGTATCGTCTTGGCAGCAAGCCGCTGAAGATAAAGGTGCAGTGGTTAACACTGCGCTAATTAACGAAGCCGATTGCAGTTTAGATATGGTGCATTTTGAAAGCTTATTAAACGCTAACACTAAATTGGTTGCCGTTACGTATGCATCAAATACCACTGGCTCTATTAACGATATTAAACGCATTATAGAGCTTGCGCACAATGTCGGTGCATTGGTATATGTTGATGCTGTGCATTATGCCCCTCATGAACTAATCGATGTGCAAGCGTTAGATTGTGACTTTTTAGCGTGTTCTGCATATAAGTTTTTTGGCCCGCACTTAGGCATGGTTTACGGTAAAGCTTCGCATTTAGAAGGGTTTACACCTTATAAAGTAGAGCCAGCAAAAGATATTGCTCCTGGTCGTTGGGAAACTGGCACACAAAGTTTTGAAGCACTAGCGGGCTTTATTGCGGCGGTTGATTATATTGCGGCAATTAGCGAACTTGATGACAGTCACTCACGCCGAGAAAAACTGCGTGTTGCGTTTGAAAAAACGAAACAACACGAGATGGCGCTTAGTGAATACTTTTTAACACGCCTGGTTAATTACCCGCGTATTAAATTGTTTGGTATTGATGACTTAGAACGCTTAAGTGAGCGTACCCCTACGTTTGCACTGACCTTCGAAGGGTTAGAGCCTCGCCAAGTGTCTGAATTTTTGGGCAAACAGCATGTATGTGTATGGGATGGTAATTTTTACGCCCAAGGTTTATGCAAACAACTGGGTGTGCTTGATAAGGGCGGCGTAGTACGCATTGGGTGCATGCACTACAACACCCTAGAAGAAATCGACACGCTCTTTAATTTGTTTGATGAGCTACTAGGTTAATCCCTTATTTATTCAATACTTTTTAAAGCCATAAGTAAAAATTACTTATGGCTTTTTTATTGGCTGATTACCTAGCTTTGTGGCGTTCCATATATTTGCTCTGCTCGATTAAACAAAACCCATGAGGTTAAAATATACTTATCATTTGATACTGGCTTATTGCCTCTATGTGTATGCGTGAAATATCCTGGAGCAACCACCATGCTGCCTTTTTTAGGGGCTATTTTACGATTTTGATAATAAAACTCGGTTTCTCCGCCTTCTTCAACATCATTTAAATAAAACATAAATAACAATACCCGATGCAGGGCTTCATTATGTTGTAACTGCGGATACACCTCACTATGCCAATACGGATAGCCCCCTTTATTGACCTCATATTTTTGTGCTTGAATATTACCGAGCCTAAAAATTTGTTGCACCAATAAAGGAAGTTGTGGTTTACCTACTTCGTCATAATTGGCATGAGTCAAATCTACCGGCTGGCCTGTTTTTGGGTGATACACTTTTAAACCAAATGCCCCAATCATCATAAAAATATGTTCTTCGATGTATTTAAAAACATACTGTGCAGTGGTTTGTTGAATATGTTTTAATTGTTCTGCGTATTCAGGATGATTGTTTAAGTGCAGGTCGTGGCTATCTTTTTTATTAAGATCAACGCCGCCCGATGTCATCCCTTGTTTAATATGCGGGCTTTGAGAAAAGGTAGTGATAAAGTTATCGCAAAAGTCACTGCTGAGCGCGTTGTCATACACGCGGATAAAGTCCGTCATGAGTTACCTGTTTAATTATTATGGATTATTATGTTTACTGAAAAAGTGATGCCGCGCTTTAGCGAAACGGATGCACTCGGACACATCAACAATACCGTACTCCCTGTTTGGTTTGAAGCCGCCCGAGTACCTATTTTTAAATTTTTTACCCCTGATCTTAATCCTCACAACTGGAAGTTAATTATTGCTAAGGTTGAAGTGTCGTTTGTCGGCGAGTTATTTTATGCCCATGAAGTGACAATTAACTCCAGCATAGAGCAGATTGGTAATAGCTCATTTGTGATCCGCCAAGAAGCCTGGCAGCAAGATAAGTGCTGTGCTATTGGTAAAACGGTCATGGTACGTTATGACTTCGCCAGCAAAACAAAGCAAATGCTTTCGGCTGATGAAAAAGCTGCATTAACACAGCACCTTGTTGCAACGAGTTAATCGCAGTTTAGCTATGACTTAGTTAAATATTGCCCTAAGGCAATGACTTGTTTTTCAGTAAAGCGTAGTCCGAGCTTAGTTCTGCGCCACAATATATCTGCGTTAGTTCTTAACCATTCATGGTTAACTAAGTGTGCCATAGCTGCGCGCTATACGTTTTAAGGTGTCGATTGGTAGCCTCTTTTTTGTGGGCTCAGTATTTAATATTGGATTTTTATGTTGTGACAGCTAATTGCTATTTGTAGGTATGCTAAAAAGGTTGGCCTTGCAATAGGCCAACCATAGTACTTCTCTTTACTGACCATGTATCGATGATTGCTGAAGTTAGATTGATAAATCACGAGCTACTCGACCGCATATCTTGATTAAGCGGAAAATCCACCGTCGATCATCAAGTCAGCGCCAGTGATATAACCCGCTTCTGAGCTAGCAACGAATGCAACTAAGCTAGCAATCTCCTCAACTTGACCATAACGACCAAGTGCACCTATTGCTTTTACAGGCTCCGAAGTATCGCCATTGTCTGGGTTTAAGTCAGTATCCACTGGACCAGGAAGAATGTTATTAACTGTAATGCCTCTAGAGCCTAGATCGCGAGAGAGACCTTTAACCAATCCGGTTAGTGCAGACTTACTCATTCCATATATAGAACCGCCAGCAAAAGGAATGCGCTGAGCGTTCGTACTACTGATATTAATTATTCTGCCGTTATTATTCATATGCTTCGCGGCTTCATGAATAGCCACAAACACACTTCTTACATTGGTATTAATGGTCTTGTCCCAATCATCCATTGTCAATTTTTCAATACTGTCCCAGATCAGCGTACCTGAGTTATTTACGACAATATCAATTTGACCAAGTTGTTCTATGGTTTCGCTGATTGCATTTCTGATATCTTCAGGCTTAGTGCTATCCGCCTTTATTGCGATGACTTTTTTGCTACCTTGTGAAGTTAAGTTCTCAGCAAGCGCTTTAGCTTTTTCGTGAGATGACACAAATGTAAAAGCAACAGACGCTCCCTCCAATGCCAACCTCTCAACAATGGCGGCACCAATACCGCGACTGCCACCTTGGATAAAAGCAACCTTCCCACTGAATCTATTGAAGTTATTCATTATGTTTACCTTAATTAAAATTAGTTGATGTGAATAATCTCGTTGATGTATGCAGAATAATCGATTCACATTGGTTTATTAAGTCTTTAAAATGATAAACACAAAGTCCTGTGGGGAATTAATGATGTTAAAAAGCCAATTTATAGAAGTTCGTCACTTTGTCATCGTTGCGCAGTTGGGGAGTTTTACCCTTGCGGCTCAAGCGCTTGGAATGACCGGTTCAGCTTTAAGTAAAAGCGTTGCTCGACTAGAAAAACAGCTAGGCACCAAACTCCTTCATCGAACAACTCGACGTATCGCGTTAACCAATGATGGGGATTCCTATTTAGCCGACTGCCTTAAAGCGATGACCATTTTAGAGGAAGCAGAGAAGCGCTTAAGCAATCAACAGTTATTGCCATCAGGGCGTGTGCGTATTGATTTACCCGCAGTTCTCGGTAGAAGAGCAATCCTACCCAAGTTGCTAGAATTAACGTCCAAGTTCGAGCAATTAGATCTATCTATTACCTTTAATGACCGTCCTACGGATTTAGTTAGTGATGGGATTGATCTTGCGATTCGAGTTGGTCACTTAGAAAACTCGGGCGATATTGTTGCACGTAAAATAGGGGAGCAAAAAAGGGTGATATGTGCCTCTCCCTCTTATTTAGCAACGCGAGCACCGATTACCAAAAAAGAAGATATTGCTCAACATGATTGCATCGTCGGTTGGCCTATAGGACAAAGGCATAGTTGGCTGCTGAAAAATGCTAAAGGGGCAACCGAATCTGTTGATATTTCAGCACGTCATGAGATAGCCGACTGTGAAGGTATTTTGCAATCGACTTTATCTGGTGCAGGTTTAGCTCAACTACCAGTATGGTTAGTGAAGCAATACCTTGATGATGGGCAATTATGCCCTGTATTAGAGAAATTCAATGGCGAAGGAGCACCCATCAGTATTGTTTGGCTAAAAACACCTTACATTCTGCCTAAAATAAGAGTCATCATAGATGAGATTATTACTTTAGCTAGCCGTCATCCAGATGTTTTTGAGGCTTCTTTGTAATTTTGATTAATCGAAGTACGACATTGCAGGTACTTTTAGTATTATTGTGTGCGCCCATAAGTATTCTTGTGTTTACTTGCTCACTCTTGTCGTCAGTGCTATTGAAAAGTCTAACTTGTTCAATGCAATACAATGTAGCCATTTTGCGTATAAATCGTTGCGCTCTTCACTGCTTATACTTGGTTCAAAGCGACGAACGCTTGGCAAGCTGCGCAGTTGATTCATACACCTCAGTTTGTAATCCTGCTAAGTAAGTCACCCCCAGTGAGGTGGTTTCGGTTAAAGTAAGGCGCTCACTCATCACAGCACCTTGTTGCAACGAGTTAATCGCAGTTTAGTTGTGGCAAGCAGGATGTTTAGTCAAATATTGCCCTAAGGCAATGACTTGTTTTTCAGTAAAGCGTAGTCCGAGCTTAGTTCTGCGCCACAATATATCTGCGCTGTTTTTTGCCCATTCATGGTTAACTAAGTAATCAACTTCTTTTGCATATAAGCCATGGCCAAAGTGATAACCTAAATCGCCGATTGCTTGGCTTTTACCCAATAATTGAAAACTAAGCGTACCATAGCTGCGAGCCATACGTTTTAAGGTGTCGGTTGGCAGCCAAGGATAGCTGCTTTCTAACTGAGCGATAAGGTATGCTTGGTTACTAAAGTCGCCGCCTGGTAAAGGGGTTTTTTTCGTCCACGAGCCACTCATTTTTGGGTAAAAAGGCGCTAACTTATTGACGGCATTTTCTGCAAGCTTTCTATAAGTGGTAATTTTGCCACCAAACACGCTTAATAATGGGGCGTGATCAGCTTCATTATTTAATATCAATTTGTAATCGCGGGTGACCGCTTGGGCATCTGTTGATTTGTCATCTAACAGCGGGCGCACGCCACTAAATGTGTGCACAATATCCGCTTCGCTTATTGGCTTTTTAAAGTAATGATTAGTAATACTGATCAGGTATTCGATTTCTTGCTCACTAATTTTTACATCAGCAATATCGCCGGAATACTCTTCATCAGTGGTGCCAATTAGTGAGTAATCTTGCTCATAAGGAATCACAAATACAATACGGTTATCCTCGTTTTGTAAAATATAGGCAACCGGCTGGCTATGAACTCGAGGCACCACAATATGACTGCCTTTCACAAGACGAACAGTATGTGGTGTGGGCTGGGTAAATACATCTTCAAATAATGATGCTACCCAAGGGCCTGCAGCATTTACAACACTTTTAGCCTTAATGTTTAGGTGTTGTTTGCTGGCTTGCTGCTCTAAACTCACATCCCAATAGTCTGCGTTACGGATGGCTTTAATACAGCGCGTGCGTGTTGCAATGGTGGCACCAAAATTATGCGCTGCTTGTGCGTTTAAAATCACTAAACGTGCGTCATCAACCCAGCCGTCTGCGTATTCAAAGCCTTGGGTGATGCTGCTGTTAAGTACGCTATCGCTGTTAAACTCAATCGCCTTTGAAGCGGGTAAAGTATTACGCCAGGCTAGATGGTCATAAATAAATAACCCCATGCGAATCATCCATGGCGAACGCAAATGTGCTTGGTGCGGCAGTCGAAAAGACAGTGGCCACATAATATGAGGTGCTTTTTTTAACAGTACTTCACGCTCACGCAAGGCCTCTCTTACCAATCTAAATTGATAGTTCTCTAAATAGCGAAGCCCGCCATGAATAAGTTTGCTGCTATTAGAAGAGGTAGCAGAGGCTAAATCGTTCTGCTCACATAAGAGTACTTTTAAGCCACGACCACTAGCATCGGCTGCAATGCCAGCGCCATTAATACCGCCGCCAATAATGAGTAAGTCATATTCGTTGTCGTGTGCGCTCATAGATTTCCCAGTGTTTAGTCTCTCTCGTCGTCAGTGCTATTAGAAAGTCTAACTTGTGCAATGCAATGTAGCCACTTTGCGTATAAATCGTTGCGCTCTTCACTGCTCATGGTTGGTTCAAAGCGACGATCGCTTTTCCACATGTTGGCAAGCTGCGCAGTAGATTCATATACCCCAGTTTGCAGGCCTGCTAAGTAGGCAACCCCCAATGAAGTGGTTTCGGTCAAGGTTGGGCGTTCAACGCTTGCGCCTAAAATGTTAGCTAAAAATGCCATGGCCCAATTATTGTTTGCCATGCCGCCATCAACCCTTAAAATACTAGGGCGAAGTCCGTCACCCTCCATGGCTTTTTGTAAATCTTTGGTTTGATAACCCACCGACTGTAAGGCAGCTGCCACAATAGTACTAATGCCTGAATCTCGGGTTAGGCCTAAAATAGCGCCTCTTGCATTTGCATCCCAATAGGGCGCTCCTAAGCCGGTAAACGAGGGCACTAAAAACACCCCATGATCTAAGGGAACACCTTTGACAAGGGCTTCACTTTCACCTGCGTTTTCTAATAGTTTTAGGCCTTCTACTATCCATTGCATGGTGGCACCAGCCATAAAAATGCTGCCTTCAATTGCATAGGTTGGTTTGCCGTTGAGCCGATATGCAAGAGTGGTTAATAAACGATTATTTGATTTTAGTGCTTTATCGCCAGTGTTAAGCATTAAAAAGCAGCCTGTTCCGTAGGTGCTTTTTGCCATACCTTCTTCAAAACAGGCTTGACCAATTAAAGCCGCTTGCTGATCGCCAGCAATACCACAAATAGGAATTTCACTACCGAACAACTCGCTGCTTGTTACCCCAAAATCAGCCGCTGAGTCCATTACCTCAGGTAACATAGCCAGTGGGATATCAAATAAAGCCAGTAATTCTTCATCCCAGCATTGCTGATGAATATTAAACAGTAAAGTTCGTGAGGCATTAGTGGCATCGGTTTTGTGCACTTTACCGTCGGTTAATTGCCACAATAAGTAGGTATCTACCGTGCCAAATGCTAGTTCACCTGCGTGTGCTTGCTCTTTAGCGCCGGTGACGTTATCTAAAATCCAACGAACTTTGGTTGCAGAAAAATAAGGGTCGAGTACTAAACCGGTTTTATCATTCACCATTTTCGTATGCCCAGCATGGCGTAAACTATCGCAATATTCACTGGTGCGTCGGTCTTGCCATACAATCGCGTTATAAATAGGTTGCCCAGTTTTTTTATTCCACACTAAAGTGGTTTCTCGCTGATTAGCAATGCCGATGGCAATTATGTCGGCGGCAGTTACTTGTTGCTGCGCTAAGAGGTTTTTGACGCTGGTTAATACAGTTTGCCAAATATCTACAGGGTCGTGTTCAACCCAACCATTTTTTACAAAATGCTGAGGGAAGGTTTGTTGAGCACTCCCTATCACCTGTGCATCTTTGCTATATAAAATAGCCCGAGAGCTTGTCGTTCCTTGATCAATCGAGAGTAAGTATTTAGCCATAAAAAATAACGTTGTTTAATTTAGATAAAGATAGCTTGTCTTTAAGCTAAACGAATAGCAATGCTTTTGCACCATAATGGTTAAAATTATAGATTAGCAGAGGGTAGGAGAGGGAAATGATAATTAAATTTTGGCGCCTATTATTTAATAGACGCCAAGCAATAGTGATTAATTAGTACTCGTTAATTGTTGATGTAACCAATCTTTTAATACCATTCTGTCGTGCTTTAGCTGCTGCATAGCTTCGTCATCGATAGGTGAGTCTTGTAGTTCAAGTACCCGAATTTCTTTATCGATTTCATTGTATTGTTTTGCTTTAGTAGCAAAGTTTTCATCATTTGCATTGAGTTTTGCAATTGTTTGCGTGTAATCAGGAAAGTCTTTAGTTAATGAATGGTCTTCGCCTAACATAGGTTACTCCTTGTTTATACGTATTTAATGCGCTGTTGGATAATGCAGGTCACTTTACTGATAGACAGTTTGTAACTACTGAATTACTCATATAATAGAGCTTGGGCTGATTTAAAATAAATCAACCATTGCTGATTGTAAGCGAGCTATTTGTATTAGCTGAGCTGCAAAACACTGACACCTGCAAAGCCTTCAGTTAGAATATGCATGCAATAACCATCCGCCTAATTACTTTGAGTACTTTAATACATGCTTTTAATGATCGATAACTACGACTCGTTTACCTACAATTTGGTACAGTATTTTCAACGATTAGATCAAGAAGTGGTGGTAAAACGTAACGACCAAATAACGCTGAGCGAAATTAAACAGTTAAACCCCGATCATATTGTGATTTCTCCAGGCCCTAAAAGCCCAAGTGAAGCGGGAGTATCGTTATCTGTTGTAGAGCAATTTAAAGGAACTTATCCTATATTAGGTATTTGTTTGGGGCACCAAACTATTGCTCAGGTGCTAGGTGGTAAGGTGGTGCGCGCTAAACAGGTTATGCATGGAAAAACATCGCCAATTTATCACCAGCATCAAGGTATGTTTAAAGGTTTACCAAACCCGCTGACAGTGTGCCGCTACCATTCTTTAATTGTTGAAGCACACTCATTACCTAAAGAACTAGAAGTAACAGCATGGACACAAAGCAACACTGGGCTGCGTGATGAAATTATGGGATTGTTGCATAATGAGCTTGCACTTGAAGGCGTGCAGTTTCACCCTGAAGCAATTTTGACCGAGCAAGGCTTAGCCTTACTTGATAACTTTTTAACGCGCTTCTAGGCTTATACCTGTAAGCTATTTTCCTTTTTTGCCTTAAGATAGAGTTTATGACCGATACATTGCAGCAACAGCGAATTGTTAACGTGCTACACCAACGAGCGCATGATTTGCTACTGGGTCATAGTTTTGCTAATCAGCAAATAGGCTTTATTCATACCTTAGACCTCAATGACGGTAAACCCGTTAAAAAGCGTACCTTATTAGAAGTGGAAGTGGCCGCGCAGCAAAAGCGTCAACAAAAAAGTACTTCACATCAAAAGTTACAGGCAAAAACCAGTCAAAAATTACATACGGTTATTGAAACCGTGATGGCCAAACGTCTTGAAGACATAGATTTAGTCATCAAAGACACTGTTGGTATAGATGATAATGTGCCCGCGATACTTGATATTCTTGCAACACGCGCGGCATCGGTCGGTCGTTTAGAGCCGCTAATTAACGATTTAAATTGGCTTGGGCGAGAGCTGGTTACCTTAGTTAATTTACCTTTTTATCGTAAGCAACGCAGTAAAGGCACCTCAGTCAAAGTAGATACCCCAGCGTTGGCATTACGTTATTTGGGCTTAGACAACCTGCAACTGGTAGTGCCTACTTTTGCAGTGCGCCATTGGATGCCAAACAGCACCGCACCATTTCCGCTATTAAAGCGCAGGTTAAAAGACAACACTATGTCATGTGCTATTGCGGCACAAACTCTAGCGCAGCTTAATGGGTTAAATCCCATGCATGCATTTACCTTAGGCATGTTATTAAATGTGGGGCAAATTGCCTTAGTGCGCTTATATTTAAAAGTGTTTGAGCAAGTATGGCAACGCAAAATACAGCGTGCTCGTGAAGAAGGTGACAAAAACCTACACACTGCGTTGTTGGAGTTAAAACCTGACCCGCTATTTTTAACGACATTGCTGAATGAAAAATCACTGCTTGTTAGCGCCAAGGTGATTGAAACCATGTCATTTAAATACTTACCCTTTAACACTGTTATGCAGCAGTTAGTGAATGGGACAGAAGAAGGTGATAGCTTATTGCCATTATCACAAGTAATTTTAAAGGCGCGTTGTTACTCTCAGTACTTAAATTTAAAAGAGCACCAGCTTATTGAAGACGATGAATTACAAAGCTGGTTTAGCTATTATAAGTTTACAAAAAAAGAGTTAGAGACCTTACAAACAGCTAATTTTACTAATTTGGCACTTCAAATCGATTAAATCTGTTAATTTTTTTGCGACTATTCATTCACTTTAATTCTACTTATTCATGTGCAGTTGGTTTATAAGCGCTATGCTTTTTTCGTTGTAGAGGCGCTGACTAAGGTAAATGCACATCATTATTAGCTCTCAAATAGTTATTCACTATCTATGAAATAATATCTTAAGCCCTTTATTTTAAAGGGGTACATGAAAGTTTTTGAAGAGACATAACCCTAAATTTCTGAAATAATGAGCGCCTGAAAATTGAACCACAACGTAGTTTCAGGCAAATACATAGCTATTATTTTTTGCCGACACATTTGGTTATTAACAATAATCACACCCCTATTCTACTGCTTTGTGATGCACACAATTAAGAGGAAATAAAATGACAGTCAATCGCGAATTATTTGATCACGTAATGGTTCCTAACTACGCACCTTCAAGCGTAATTCCAGTTCGAGGCGAAGGTTCTCGTGTATGGGATCAACAAGGACGAGAGTTTATCGACTTTGCTGGTGGTATTGCCGTTAACTGTCTTGGCCACTGCCATCCTGCATTAGTGGGTGCATTAAAAGAGCAGGGCGAAAAAATTTGGCATTTATCAAATGTAATGACCAATGAGCCAGCGCTTCGCTTAGCTAAAAAAATGGTTGATGCGACTTTTGCAGAAAAAGTTTACTTTGCAAACTCAGGCGCAGAAGCAAACGAAGCGGCACTTAAATTAGCGCGTCGTTTTGCGCTTGATAAATTTGGTGCAGAAAAGTCACAAATTATCGCCTTTAATAAAGGTTTCCATGGTCGTACCTTCTTCACGGTTACTGTAGGCGGTCAAGCGGCTTACTCTGACGGTTTTGGTCCTAAGCCAGGCGACATTGTTCATTGTGACTACAATGACCTTGCCGCATTTGAAGCGTTGATTAGCGATAACACCTGTGCGGTAATGATGGAGCCAATTCAAGGTGAAGGCGGTATTATCTCGCCAACTGACGAATTTGCTCAAGGCGTTCGTGATTTATGTACTAAGCACAATGCATTGCTAATTTTTGATGAAGTGCAATCAGGTGTTGGTCGTACGGGTGAGCTATACGCATACCAAGGCTTAAACGTAGTACCTGACATTTTAACTTCAGCTAAAGCACTTGGTGGCGGTTTTCCAATTGGCGCTATGCTAACAACCACTGAGATTGCACAGCATCTTAAAGTAGGTACTCATGGTTCTACTTACGGCGGTAACCCACTAGCCTGTGCAGTTGCAGAAGCTGCATTTGATACAGTGAACAATCCAGAAGTATTAGCGGGCGTTAAAGCAAAAGCGGCGTTATTTACCGAGCTACTTAATGCGATTAACGAAAAGTACCATGTATTTAGTGAAATTCGTGGCCAAGGTTTATTAATCGGTGCCGTAGTTAATGAGCAGTACAAAGGGCGCGCTAAAGAGTTTTTAGTTGCAGGTACTGAGCATGGCTTAATGTCACTTGTAGCGGGTGCTGATGTGGTTCGTTTCACTCCATCTTTAGTAATACCAGAAGCTGAAATTCGCGAAGGTATGGCACGCTTTGAAAAAGCAGTAGCCCACGTTGTAAATGCGTAATCGCTAATTCAACTTCTCTAAGGGCAAACATTGTTTGCCCTGCAGTTCCTATTTACCGTTATATATAAGGGAGTAAGCGGATTCATGATGATCCTTCGCCCAATCCAAAAAAGTGATTATGCAGCTTTAGTAACCATTGCCGACGAGTCGGGACATGGCTTTACTTCTTTACCTAATAATGAAGAGTTATTACAAAAGAAGATTGCACATTCAGTTAACTCATTTACAAAAACCACGTCACAACCTGGTGATGAAGGGTACTTATTTGTTCTTGAAGATACTGAAACTGGTGAAGTAGTTGGTACTTCAGGTATTGAAGCGGCAGTTGGCTTAGATGACGCATTTTATCACTATCATTTGAGTAAAGTGATTCACTCTTCGCGCACGCTAGATGTATATAAAGCGGTAGATATTCTCACCCTTTGTAATGACTACACTGGGGCTACAGAGCTGTGTACGCTGTTTTTAAAAGACGGTTATCGTAAAAATTGTAACGGTAAGCTGCTTTCAAAAGCACGCTTTATGTTTATAAAACAGCACCAGCAACGCTTTGCACAAACCGTTATCGCAGAAATGCGTGGCGTATCTGACGAAAACGGCAGTAGCCCGTTTTGGCAGTGGCTTGAAGAGCACTTTTTCTCAATGGATTTTCCAACCGCAGATTATCTGACGGGAATTGGCCAAAAAGTGTTTATTGCTGAGTTAATGCCTAAATACCCAATTTACGTCAACTTATTGAGTAAAGAAGCGCAAGCGGTTATTGGTCAAGTACACGATAATACGCGCCCAGCTATTCAGTTATTAAAAAGTGAAGGCTTTACTTTTAATGGTTACGTCGACATTTTTGATGCAGGCCCAACCGTTGAAGCAAAAGTAGATAACATTGCTACTGTACGTAATGCACAAAACTTTAGTGTTGAAATTGGCGAAATGACAGGTGATACCATGGTATTGCTAGCCAATGATAAGCTTGAAGACTTTAGAGCAACCGTTGTTCCTATGGCATTTGATTCGCGTTCAAACAGCCTTGTGCTTACGCAAGAACTTGCTGATGCATTACATTTAAAATCGGGCGACTTTGTTACTGCTACCCCAGTTTAATTTAGGAGAAAGTATATGACTCATCCTGCACAATTTATTAATGGTCAATGGTCGCAAGGCCAAGGCACAGAATTTAACTCAGTTAATCCTGCAAATAACGACGTTATTTGGCAGGCATCAGCTGCAAGCGCAGAGCAAGTAGATAGCGCTGTAGCATCAGCACGTGAAGCATTTTACAGCTGGGCTGATAAAAGCTTTAGCGAGCGTTTAGAGATTGTAAAAACCTTTGCTGCAACATTAAAAGAGCACAGCGAAGAGCTAGCGGTTGCTATTGCACAAGAAACAGGTAAACCACTTTGGGAAACACGTACTGAAGCGGGCGCCATGGTAGGTAAAATTGCCATTGCTGAAAAAGCATTTTTAGACCGTACTGGTGATGTTGAAAACGCTATGCCGCAAGGTCGTGCGATGATCCGTCATAAGCCACATGGCGTTGTTGCTGTATTTGGCCCTTACAACTTCCCTGGGCATTTACCAAATGGCCACATTGTACCTGCACTTTTAGCCGGTAATACTGTGGTATTTAAACCATCTGAACTTACACCTATGGTGGCTGAGCTAACCCTTAAACTATGGGAAAAAGCCGGTTTACCTGCTGGGGTAATTAACCTAGTTCAAGGTGAAGTAGAAACAGGTAAAGCATTGGCGTCACACAAAGGCATTGATGGTTTATTCTTTACTGGGTCTTCACGTACGGGTCATATTTTACATGAACAGTTCGCAGGTCAACCAGGTAAAATTCTAGCGCTTGAAATGGGTGGTAATAATCCGCTAATCGTTAAAGATGCAGAAGATACTCTTGCTGTAGTGCACGATATTGTGCAATCTGCGTTTATCTCAAGCGGCCAACGTTGTACCTGTGCGCGTAAATTGTTTTTACCAACAGGCGCTAAAGGCGATGAAATTTTAGCGCGCTTAATTACAGCGACTAAAGCAATTAAAGTTGGTAACTACGACGACGCTGACCAACCGTTTATGGGTTCAATGATCTCTGCAGCCGCTGCCGCTGGTATGGTTAAAGCGCAAGACGAGTTAAAAGCCATGGGTGGTGACGTGTTAGTTGAGCTTGAGCATACAGCTAACACCGGTTTTGTTACACCGGGTATTATTGAGTGTACTAATATTAATGACTTCCCAGATGAAGAGCATTTTGGTCCACTTTTAAAAGTATTCCGCTTTGATGACTTTGACCAAGCAATTGATAAAGCAAACGACACTAGCTTTGGTTTATCAGCAGGTTTATTAAGTGATAACCAAGCTGATTACGATCATTTCTTACGTCGTATTCGTGCGGGTATTGTTAACTGGAACCGTCCAATTACAGGCGCCTCAAGTGCTGCACCGTTTGGTGGTATTGGTGCCTCAGGTAATCACAGAGCAAGCGCTTATTACGCTGCCGATTACTGTGCATACCCTGTTGCTTCTGTGGAACTTGAAAAAGTAACCATGCCAGCAACATTAAGCCCAGGCTTAAAAATAGATTAAGTTAATAATACTTAATTAGTATAAAAGCAGCTTCGGCTGCTTTTTTTGTATTGCAATCCCACAAAGCTAGCAATTATTAGTGCTTTCTGCTTAAATTAAGCAATCAGTATTTTTGAGGTAAATAAACGATGGTTTTAAACAGGCAAGGGTACGATGACTTAATAATGTACCTAACTCAGAACTTAGCGTTGTTTGAAAAACCAGGCGAAATAAAGCCAGGTGCGCCAACCGTTATTGAGTTAATTGAAGATGTAATTGCCGAAAATGTCATACGCATTTGTCAACAACACCCAGACCTTTCTACAGAGCAGCGCAGTCAAATTGTGCGCGAGGTTGATGGCATTGTTTACGATTTACAAGAAGTGCTGAGTAGTGTGACCTCTCACACTGTTACAGTAGAACAGCATGCTTTTATTGATGAATTTGCTGGGCTAGTTAAAAACTTATTTGATAACGCTATTAATTAATTGTTCCCCCTTTAAAAACCACGCTTTATTCGCTATTTAATTTTAAATGCGCGTGAGAGCCTGCGTGTAATGAATACAAAATTAAACTAATGAGATAAAACAATGCAAGCAAATGTAAAATGGGTTGAAGGTAATACCTATATAGGCCGCTCTAATAGTAATCATAATGTGGTATTTGATGCGGGTAGTGACGGAGCAGCACCAAGCCCAATGGAAATGGTGCTTATGTCTGTCGGTGGCTGTTCATCGGTTGATGTGGTAAGTATTTTAAAAAAAACCAAGCAAGACTTCTCATCCGTTGATGTGCAATTAACTGCTGAACGAGCAGAAACAGCCCCGCGCGTGTTCACTAAAATTAATTTACACTTTGTTGTAACTGGTAAGAATGTGTCTGAAAAACACCTAGAGCGAGCGGTTTCGCTTTCTGCCGAAAAGTATTGCTCAGTTGCATTAATGCTTGATAAAACAGTAGAAATTACCCACAGCCATGAAGTTGTTGAAGATCAGGAAAAATAACGCTTTTTCCGTGAGTGAAATTCGTATAAAATCCGCGAACTTTTCATTCTGCAGGTGCAGATTTCACTAATTTATAGGTTGGTTTATATGAACAAACCCTTCGATAAACTTAAACTTCATGGCTTTAATAATTTAACTAAAAGCCTAAGCTTTAGTATTTACGATATTTGCTATGCAAAAACAGAGCAGCAACGTAAAGAATATATAGAATATATCGATGAGCAGTATAGTGCAGATAGACTAACCGACATTTTAGGTGATGTGGTTGATATTATTGGTGCCAATATTTTAAATGTTGCACGTCAAGATTATGAGCCACAAGGTGCCAGTGTAACTATTTTAGTTTCAGAAGAGCCTGTAGAAGAGCAGCAAAACTATGATGCTGACGAAGCACCAGGGCCATTACCTGACTCAGTGGTTGCACACCTTGATAAAAGCCACATTTGTGTTCACACATACCCTGAAGCACACCCAGATGATGGTATTTGTACTTTCCGTGCGGATATTGAAGTATCAACCTGTGGCATTATCTCGCCGCTTAAAGCGTTAAACTTCTTAATCCATAGTCTTGAGTCTGATGTAGTAACGATTGATTACCGCGTACGTGGTTTTACCCGTGATGTAAACGGCGTTAAACATTACATTGATCATGCAATTAATTCGATTCAAAACTTCATGACAGAAGATACCAAAGAAGCGTACCAAATGATGGACGTGAACGTGTATCAAGAAAACCTGTTCCATACCAAAATGATGTTAAAAGAAACCGATTTAAATACGTATTTATTTGGTTTATCTACTGATGATTTGTCAGATGACGAAGAAGAAGAGATTCGCTCAAAGCTAACACGTGAAATGCAAGAAATATTCTATGGCCGTAACCTGCCAGATACAGAATAATAGCAATTAGATTAAATAAAAATAGCGCTCATTGAGCGCCATTTTTGTATGTGTTGTTTAATGCTACTTAACAAGTAATAACTGGGTTTGTCGGCCATTGAGGTACCACACACCGGTTTTATCAAACATAGCATCTTCTTCAAGCATTATTCTTATTTCTTTATTCCACGGTTTTATAAACACCGCATTGTTAAGCTCAATCGAGTACGCCGTGTTTAAATGCAACGGGTAATCGCCATCCCCCGGCACACCTTGCTGAGCATCCCACATACCTAGTGTTGTACCAGCTGCATGACCATGATAGCCGAGCGGGTGAGTATAAATAGTGGGCTTTAACCCCTGTGCAATGGCTTTTTCGCGGGCGGCTTTTAATACCTGATTACCTGTTTTCCCAGCTGTAAATTCAGCCGTAAAAATGTCTTGTAGCTTATTGCCCTTTTTTAACGCATCAACAAGGTAATCGGGGGCTTTTGTTTCGTCTGGTTTTAAAACATAAGCGTGTTGTTGAGTGTCTGTATTTAAACGCAAATAATTAATACCAAAATCGATATGTAATAAGTCGCCTGCTTGAATAACATTATCGGCATAGCCGTTGGTAAAGCTGTCTTCGTGGTCGAACGATTTACTGTCGGCGCGTTGTATTGCAATACTAGGGTGAAACCACGTTTGCAGCTTAAGCTCCCTTACGCGCTCTCTAAACCACCATACTAAGTCGTCGCTGGTTGTTTTGCCCACCGTAATTACTTTATTTGAAAAGCCCTCAGCAATAATAGAGTGAGCAATAGCAACAATGTGTTTGTACATGTCCACTTCTTCTGGAATGCGTTGCTCTAACCATGCAACAGCCAGCGGCTCGGCTGAGGTTATTTTATTTTTATATATCGCAGGTAAGTTGGCCATTAAAGTGGTGTAATCGCCAAGCACTAGCCCATCGGCATGTGCCCAATCTGTAGATGTGTTGAGAGCAATATTTCGCGGTTGGTATTGCTCAATAAGCGTATTGAGCGCTTGCCACTGATTAGGCTGTGCTTGCTTATCCCAGGCCTTTTTAAAAACACTCCCTATTTTGTAAGGCGCAATTGCAAAGGCGTCAACACCGCCTTGTTTGTTAACTGCAAATAATAAAATAGTGGTGCGCCTTGCCGAGAGCCATGTAGCAGGCAGCATGGTTTTTAATATCGGGTCTTCATTATATTCGCGGCTTATCATTAGCCACATATCTATACTGTGTTGCTGCATTAATGTGGGTAATAAAGTCTTAATACGTTTTTCGGTAATGCTATCGATAAACGCAGCCCTTTCTTTCATTGATAGAATAGTAGGGGGCTCAGCGGCTTTAATGTCAGGGCTAAATAGTATGAGTATAAAAGTGAGTAAAAAAACGTATTTATTATTTTGCATGGCTGGCTTGTTTTTTAAACGAATATATAAGCTAACATTGCACAAACAATAAGATAAACAAATCATTTGCGATAAACCGTAGACACAAAAAAGCCCAGCAAAATACTGGGCTTTTGTAATAAATACTGCTTAGCCAAGCATGCTGTACAGTAACGCAAATACAGCTAATGAGCCAACAGCCAGTACAAATAAGGTACTTAAACGGTTACGGTATTTTTGTAAGCTAGGCACTTTGTAAACTGCAATCATTGGCATAATGAATAAAATCATCGCAATGATTGGCCCCGATAACTGATCCATCATATCTAGTATGCTTGGGTTCTTAACCGCGCAGAACCAAATAGCGAAAAACATCAGTACCGCACCCACTTTGTCAGCGACTTTAGGGCTCATGCTTGAGTGTTTAGTCACTAACCCAGTAAAGCTTTCGCGTGCCCCTAAAAAGTGACCTAAAAACGACGACATAATCGCAATAAAGGCAACCAAAGGTCCCAGCGTTGCAATAAATGAGTTTTCTGTAATATTAGCCAAGTAAGATAAAACAGAGACGTTTGCCGCTTTTGCTTCAGCCATTTGGTCGCCGGTAAGCGATAACACGCATGAGAACACAAATAACAAAACAAAGGTGATCAGTAATAAGCTAGTGCGCTTTAAAATCGCTTCTGACTTAGACGTTGCTAGGTCACCGTAGTGACTACGTTGCTTATTAACAAAGCTTGAAATAGCCGCTGCATGGCTAAACGAAAACACAATAATAGGAATCGATAACCAAAGTGTTTTACTAAAGCTACCTAGCTCAGGCAAAGCTGTATCGGGCATTTGCCAGCTTGGGATTAAATACAAAGACAAAAAGAATAAAATACCCACTAGCGGGTACACTAAAATAGCAAAGGCGCGCAGCATTAAGCGTTCACCGCCCATCATTAAGCCAATCATTAGTGCAACTAAAATACCCGATAAAGCAACGCGTGACGGCGACTCCATCCCTAACTGATTGACCATAAAGCTGTCTACCGTATTGGTTAAACCCACACCGTAAATAAGCAAAATAGGAAAAATTGATAAAAAGTATAATAAGGAGATCAGTCGACCCGCGTTTACGCCAAAGTGTTCTTCTACTACATCGGTAAAATCAGCCTCTTTATTTTTTGATGATAATACAAAACGCGCCAAACCACGGTGCGCTAAAAAGGTCATTGGAAAGGCTAAACACGCCATAATAATCAGTGGCCAAAAACCACCAATACCAATATTAATCGGTAAAAATAAAATACCAGCACCTACTGCGGTGCCAAAAAGGCTCAGTGTCCACTGCGTATCGTGCAGGTTCCATTTTGACTTAGACGTGTGTGCGTCTTGTGCTGGTGCATTTGAAAGCGTTGCACCTTGAGATGTTGTCATGTGTGTATATCCATTATTTATCATAATAATTGCGCCGAAGAATATAGTTTTTAACCACACATTTCATGTGTTTTTATGTCTTGGATATAAATTTGTTGTAGCGTATTAGTTACTGACTGTCACGAATATGAAACAGTGTTTAAAAGCTGCGCAATTAGTGCAGAATTATGCTGCTAAATGCGTGAATAATCAGCAAAGATACTATTGAAGGAGGGACATACAATCTGAAAAGTTATTTTCAAGCCAATGTGTACTTGGTATGCATTAACCAGCGAATGGTTGGTAAGGGTATTATGAGAATTGAAAATACTTGGCCACTTTCTTGCTCAGTTAATTGATAACTAACAACTCAAAGCGAGTTTTATCCTGTAATATTGAAGCCATTAATCGGAACTTCATAAGAGATTTTTTCTAAACTCCGTTATACTTTCTACAATTTAATCAGCCAACTGAAGTAAATAGGCCGCTAACTGCAATGAGCAAAGACATTCTTTTCCATACTATTTTTGTGCATGAAACCAGTAAAACATGGGTAGTATTTGTTCATGGCGCAGGGGGGAGTTCGGCAATCTGGTTTCGTCAGCTTAAAGCTTATAAAAAAGAATATAATGTGTTGTTACTTGATCTTCGCGGTCACGGTCAATCGAATGATCTATTACAAAACTTTGTTGATAATAATTACTCATTTAATAATGTCTCTAAAGACATTATCGATGTGTTAGATCATAACAATATAACCAGCGCACATTTTGTTGGTATTTCATTGGGCACAATTCTTATTCGAAATATTGCAGAAATCGCCCCGCAATATGTTTCTAGCATGGTGCTAGGTGGAGCGGTTACTCGTTTTAACACTCGTAGTAATACCTTAGTTTATTTAGGCAATACCTTTAAACACTTGTTGCCTTACATGTGGCTGTATCGTTTATTTGCTTTTATTATGATGCCGAAAAAGCGCCATAAAGAGTCTCGACTTTTGTTTGTTCGTGAAGCAAAACGCTTGTGCCAAAAAGAGTTTATAAAATGGTTTAAATTAGCCATGGACGTAAACCCCTTAATGCAGTACTTCAAAGAAAAAGACATTGATATACCCATTCTTTACATTATGGGTAAAGAAGATCACATGTTCCTTGGCCCGGTTAAAGAAATGGTTAAGCGCCATAAAAATAGCGTACTGCAAACTATTCACCAATGTGGCCATGTTTGTAACGTGGAACGCCCAGACTTATTCAATCAACACTCGCTTGCTTTTATCGCCCAACAAAATCGTTAGGGTTTTAGATAAATAGGGATAGGACTTTCTTTTTTGACTTACAAAACTTAAAAAAGATCTAAATGGGTTAACTTAAAAGGAATTTAAATTGGAAGCGTTAAGTACAGCTAAGCAAGTTATTGATATCTTTTCGGCTTTATTAAGCCCTGTAATTGCCATCTCAGTAGGCTTTATTGCATACCAGCAGTGGAAGCTTAATGTTTATAAAGAGAAGCGTGAAAGTAACTCAAATAAACTGCATATTTATATAGTTGTTAAAAGGTTTTTGCGTAGCGTTGATATAAATCGTGTGGTCGATGATAAGTTATACGAAGAGCTTCAAGAGGCACTCGCCCTAGCTGATTTTTATTTTGACGGTATTGTGACCGATTGGTTATTTCAAGTAGACTCTGATGCATCAGCCTGGCTAAACTTAATGCAAATTAATTCATTACCTGGTACGCAAGAATCAAATCCCGAGTTTACTCGTAATCTAAGGGAAATTGAGGAGCTAATTGATAGTCTTCAAAAGTTTCATTGTGAGTTATTTGATGTATTTAAAGGTAGCATGATGTACTTAAAACCTAGCAAGTAATAAATTAGGCATGTTTTTTCACCGTTTGCTAGACATCAACTGGTAACATCAAAGAGTTAAAGCTACCACTTGTCTTGCTGACAACTGATAGCTAACCACTAAAAACTACCCTTACTCTTCTATCACACTCACTACAAAATACGGATTTAAGTATTCATCTTTGGTGTTGTATACAAGCGGGCTGCCATCGAGCTTAGTTACTTTAGCGCCGGCTATTTCGGCAATGGCATGGCCTGCGCCGGTATCCCATTCACAGGTTGGGCCTAAGCGTGGGTAAATGTCGGCACTGCCCTCGGCGACTAAACACAGTTTGAGTGAGCTGCCTTTTGACACCATTTCAACCTCATCAAAGCGTTTTACAAATTCAGCTAAATCAGGAGAGGGGTGCGAGCGACTGCCTACAACACGTATAAGGCCTTTGTTAGGTTTGGTGGTGACTTTAAGCTCGATGCGCTCATCGCCTTTGTCTTTAAAAGCACCAATGGCTTCGGCGGCTATGTACGATACACCTAGCGCAGGGGCATCAACCACAGCTAAAACTGGTTTGCCGTTTTCGATTAGGGCAATATTAACGGTAAACTCGCCGTTCTTTTTAATAAATTCTTTGGTGCCATCAATTGGGTCAACCAGCCAATAGCTGTTCCATGTTTGGCGTACGTCCCAACCAATATCTGCACTTTCTTCACTCAATACAGGAATGTCTGGAGTGAGCTTTTTGAGCCCTGCACTAATGATTTTATGAGCTGCTAAGTCGGCGTCGGTTACGGGGCTTTCATCAGCTTTGTATTCAACGTTAAAGTCTTTATTGTAAATACCCATAATCGCACTTCCCGCTTCGCGAGCGAGAATAAGGGTTTCTTCTAGCAGTTCAGTTTGGTTCATTACATGGGCCTATAGTATATGCTGATGTTTTAGATACGTTATCAGTTGAGCTACCGATTGGTCTAGGGTGTTTTTACTGGTATCTAAAATTATTTCAGGATTAACCGGCGGCTGGTAAATTGAATCAATCCCAGTAAAGTGTTTAATTTCACCGGCGCGTGCCTTTTTATATAAGCCTTTTGGGTCGCGACTTTCACACACCTCAAGAGGGGTGTCGATGAATACTTCGATAAATTCACCCTCATCAACTAACTCACGAACCATGTCGCGCTCAGCTTTAAAAGGAGATATAAACGCAGTAAGGACTAACAAACCAGCATCAACCATTAGCTTGGCGGTTTCGCCTACGCGGCGGATATTCTCAACGCGATCGGCATCACTAAAGCCTAAATCTTTACATAAACCATGGCGTACATTGTCGCCATCAAGTAAATAGGTGTGTGCGCCTTGCTGATTGAGTGCTGCTTCTAGTGCATTCGCAACGGTGCTTTTACCTGAGCCAGAAAAACCAGTAAACCATATAATAGCGCTCTTATGATTTTTTTGTTCACTGCGCTGCATTTTAGTAGTGGCGTAATTATGCCAAACAATATTGTTATCCATTTGCTGTGTCTCTTTATGCTATAAGCGCGGGCATTAAAACGGAAATACCAGCGGGATCAAAGTTAGTACGGTAATTGAATAAATAATAGAAAGCGGTAGCCCCATCATTACATAGTCTTTAAGTCGATAGTTACCTGCGCTATAAACCATCAGGTTAGTTTGATAACCAAAAGGTGAAATAAAGCTGGCTGAAGCGCCAAATGCAACTGCCATAATAAACGGCAAAGGTTCTACGTTAAAGCCAATGGCTAGTGAGTAGGCAACCGGGAACGATAGCGCTGCTGCGGCATTATTGGTGATTAATTCGGTGAATAATACGGTCATTAAAAAGATAGCGATAAACGCGCCATAAGGGCCAAAGTCGCCTAGCACTACAAACATGGCGTCTGATATTTGCCCAGCAAGGCCGGTGCCTATCATCAGCTTAGCTAAACCTATAGCACTGCCCACGACAGCAAGTAACTCAATAGGAAAGCGGCGCTTTATTTCGCTTAGCTTAATAGTACCACACAGCATTAGGCCAATAAGTAACACTAACAAGCCTTTAACTAGCGGTACTGCACCTAAAATACTTAATCCCAGCACACCTGCAAAGCTTAACAACACAATATTTGATTGCTTTGCACCTAGGTGGGTTTGTAAATCGAGCCCTGAAATATACACAAACTCGCGTTTTAAGTTAGTTAAGTCATAAAAGCTTTTACCAGGGGCGAGAATGAGTGAGTCACCTGCTTGTAATCGCACTTGTCCAAGCCCGCCTTGTAAACGGTCATGCCCACGGCGAATAGCAATAACGGCTGCATGAAATTGTTCTCTAAAGCGGGCTTCTTTTACCGTTTTGCCAATTAACTTAGACGATTGGCTAACGACAACTTCAACGAGGTGTTCAATGTCTTTTTCGTGTTTGTCGTGCACCACTTTTAAGCCATCAAAGCGAGTAAGCAAAGGCACTGACTTTATGTCGCCCACAAACAGCAGTATGTCGTCTTGTTGAATAATATGTTGGGGGGTCACGGCGCAAATACGGTTGCCATCACGAATAATTTCAGCCAAAAACAAGTCTTTTAAATCGCGTAAACCATTTTCTTCTACGGTACGATTTATTAACTTTGAGCCAGTTTGCACTTTCCCTTCTAGATAAAAAGGCACCACCTCTTGGCTATTTTTACCATTGTCAGGCAGGCATTTTAGCATCACCAAAATAGTAATTAAGCCCACACTAAGTGCGCCTAAACCCACCAAGGTAAAATCAAAAAAGCCCAGTGGCGCCATGCCCGCATCTACTGCAAAGCCATTTACAATTAAGTTAGTAGAGGTACCAATAAGCGTAATTGTCCCCCCTAAAATAGCGGTGTACGACAAAGGTAACAGCAGCTTTGAAGGGGAGTGATTTGGGTTATCCTTTATGGCGGTAATTAAAGAGGCAACCACCGCGGTATTATTAGTAAACGACGATAAAAAGGCGGTAGAAAGCCCTAATTTAGTTACTGACTTAACTAAACTACCACTGGATAACGATTTAGCTAAGCGTTGAATAAGTGTGGTTTTTTCTATCGCTATCGACACTAAAATTAATAACACTAAAGTAATTAATGATGAGTTAGTGTAATTAACCAGCATGCTTTCTAAGTCAATTAACCCGGTTAGGTAGCTTGTGCCTATGGCACTTACAAATAACCATGCAGGATTAATACGGGTGCCAAACAGGCACCCGACTAAAAGCAACATAATGCCTGTTAAAATGAGCTGTTCTACCATGCTTTAAATGTTCCTAACAGGCGTTCATTAACGTTATAGCTTTGAGATATCAAGCGCTTGCCAATGTGGAAAGTGCTTGCGTACGAGGGCATTAAATTCAACTTCAAAGTCGCTGAATTGTCCTGCGTTTTCTTCACTTTGCAGTACCTGTTCTATCATTCCTGCTGCAACCGTTAAGTTTGATAAACGATCAATAAGAATAAACGAACCGGTTTCATGATTATGATGGTACTGATCGGCTAAAATAGTCTCGGTCAGCTCCAGTGTCACAATCGCAATTTCGTTTAACTGCAATGAATCTGCACTGCCATGCTCTAGCGTGTTTACATCAATAGTGTGATCAATTTTTGTGACCGTGGCCGAGGTGTTTTTGCTGCCAAGTTTAAGGTTGTAGCTTTTACCAAGCACCAATGGCGACTCGTGCATCCACACAATCTTAGCCTGTAATTGGTTGGTTACTTGAGCTTGCGAATTCGCAGGTACAATAACGTCTCCTCGGCTAATATCTATTTCAGTATTAAGAGTAACCGTAATTGCTTGGCCAGCTTCGGCGGTGTCGAGGTTGCCATCAAAAGTCACAATCTCTTTAATGTTAGATGTTTTACCTGAAGGCAGTACTTTTATCTCATCGCCAACGCGTAATTTACCTGAGGTCAGCGTGCCTTGAAAACCACGGAAGTTTAAATTAGGGCGAACTACATACTGCACCGGAAGGCGCGCTTCAAAACCAGTGTCGATTTCAGCTGCCGGAGAGTCTTCTAACAGCTCAAGCAATGGTTTGTCGGTGTAATAAGGAGTGTGTGCAGAGCGAGTTACTACATTATCGCCTTTAAGCGCCGACATAGGCACAAACTTAATGTTTGATACGTTAAGTTGCTTAGCAAATTTTAAATAATCGGCTTTAATTTTTTCATAAACGGTTTCGTCAAAATCAACAATATCCATTTTGTTAACCGCAACCACAAACTGTTTAATGCCTAATGAGTCACAAATAAAGCTATGGCGCTTAGTTTGTACCTGCACGCCATAACGTGCATCCACTAAAATAATGGCAACATCACTGGTTGATGCACCCGTTACCATGTTACGGGTGTACTGCTCATGCCCAGGGGTGTCGGCAATAATAAACTTACGCTTAGCGGTTGAGAAATAACGGTACGCTACGTCAATTGTTATGCCTTGCTCACGCTCAGCTTGAAGGCCATCAACTAACAGTGCTAAATCAAGCTCTTCACCGGCGTTACCCACTTTTTCGTTATCTTTATGAAGCGCGGCTAGCTGATCTTCATAAATTTGGTGACTATCGTGCAGTAGGCGGCCAATTAAGGTTGATTTACCGTCATCCACACTGCCACAAGTCAGCATACGCAATAAGCTTTTATCTTGTTGACGTGCTAGGTAAGCGTCTATACCAATTTCTTTTACTTCATTAAATGTATCGTTATTTAGGTTAGACATTAGAAATACCCCTCACGTTTTTTCTTCTCCATTGAGCCTGCTGAGTCATGATCGATCACTCGACCTTCACGTTCAGATGACGATGAAAGCAGCATTTCTTCAATAATTTCGGTTAGATTGCTGGCTGTAGATTCAACTGCACCAGTCAGCGGGTAACAGCCTAATGTTCTAAAGCGAACCGACTTCATTTGCGGTACTTCACCTTCATTAAGCGGCATGCGATCGTCATCAACCATAATTAGCGTGCCATCGCGCTCTACCACAGGGCGCTCTTTAGCAAGATACAGTGGCACCATTTCGATGTTTTCTTGATAAATGTATTGCCAAATATCTAGTTCAGTCCAGTTAGATAGTGGGAATACACGAATGCTTTCACCTGGGTTCACTTGGCTGTTATAGGTATTCCAAAGCTCAGGGCGTTGGTTTTTAGGATCCCAGCGATGGTGTTTATCACGAAATGAGTAAACACGCTCTTTGGCGCGTGATTTCTCTTCATCACGACGTGCGCCACCAAATGCGGCATCAAAACCGTATTTATTCAGCGCTTGCTTTAGCCCTTGAGTTTTCATGATATCGGTATGTTTACCCGAACCATGCGTGAATGGGCCTACACCCATTTCGATGCCTTCAGGGTTTTTGTGTACGATTAAATCAAAGCCGTACTCTTTAGCTAAACGGTCGCGAAACTCAATCATTTCACGAAACTTCCAGTTGGTGTCTACGTGTAATAACGGAAACGGAATTTTTGCAGGGTAAAATGCTTTACGTGCTAAATGCAAAAGTACCGATGAGTCTTTACCGATTGAGTAAAGCATAACTGGGTTCTCAAACTCAGCGGCGACTTCGCGCATGATTTTGATACTTTCAGCTTCAAGTTGCTGAAGGTGAGTTAAAGCCATTGTTGGTCGTCCTACTAAAATGATTAAATTAAAATCTGTTAAATTACGCTACGTCTGTCAGTGGTTGAGCAAAGCTACTGATCTGCGCTTTTTCACCAAACCAGTGTAATTGGTCATGTAGTGAGGCCACTTCACCTATAATGAGTAACGCGGGCGAAATTATTTGATGCTGCTCAATGAGCTGCGCTAATTGGTCTAACTGTCCGGTAACTACGCGTTGATTTTTACGTGTGCCGTTTTCAATAATTGCCACTGGTGTTGTTGCTTCTCGCCCATGTTTTAATAGCTCGGCTTGAATATGCGGCGATTTAATCACCCCCATATAAATAGCCAGTGTTTGGTTTTTTTGTGCAAGCGACTGCCAATTAAGCTCTTGCCCTTCCTTTTTACAGTGACCAGTAACAAATTGAATAGCTTGAGCATGATCGCGATGCGTTAAAGGAATACCTGCATAGGCACTACAGCCTGCAGCCGCCGTTATACCTGGCACTATTTGGTAATTTACGTTATTGGCTGCCAATACTTGTACTTCTTCGCCACCACGACCATAAATAAATGGGTCGCCGCCTTTAATACGACATACTTTTTTACCTTGTTGCGCTAAATCAACTAGCATCTGATTAGTGTCTTCTTGGGCTACGCTATGATCGCCTAAGCGCTTACCCACACAAATTAAATCGGCATCGCGGCGTACTAATTCCATAATTTCGTCGGAAACTAAATAATCATATACCACCACGTCGGCTTGTTGCATTAGCTGCAATGCTTTTAGGGTGAGTAACTCTGGGTCGCCTGGGCCTGCACCTACTACGTATACTTCACCTTCTGGCTCTACTTTGGCATCTAGCATTTGCTCTAGTTGTTGTTCAGCGCCATGGGTATTACCGGTTTGGACTTTACTGACTACCGATGAATCAAACACACCTTCCCAAAACTGGCGACGATCGGCAAAGTGTTTAAAGCGCTGTTTTACTTTATGGCGAAAGCCACCAACTAAGTTGGCGAGTGGACCAATGTGTTGCGGGATAAGTGTTTCGAGCTTTTCACGTAAACGTCTTGCTAATACCGGTGCGGTACCTGCACTTGAAATCGCAATGGTAATTGGGTTGCGATCAACAATAGAGGGAAAAATAAACGTACATTTAGGTTGATCATCCACCACGTTCACAAACACATTACGTGCATTGGCGAGTTCAAAAACTGTATTATTAACTTCATCATTGTCGGTGGCGGCAATAATCAAAATTTTGCCATCAAGATGTGACTCTTCAAAATAGGCATCTATTAAAGTAACTTCATTGTTGTGCGCATGTTCTTTTAATTCATCACAAAACCACGGGGCAACTAAGGTTACTGCAGCACGCGCTTTTAAGAACGCGCGGCATTTTCGCAAGGCAACTTCTCCACCGCCAACCACCAATACTGGTTTGTTGTCGAGTTTGGTAAAGATAGGTAAATATTGCACTGAGTAACGCCCCTAAAAAGATAATAAAGTGTTTAACACAAAGGCAGAATATAGCGGCTATTGATAAGTAAAAAATAATTAAATCTTAGTTGATATACTCAAAAGTTATATAAACTGTGTTTTTTAGGTCTAAATCTTATTTAGTAAGGGTCAGGGTGCTGTTTGGTATAAAAAACGCGCTTATAGTGTTTGGTTATGAGCTATAGCAAGATTAAGCTATGATGCTTATATAGTTTAAGGTTTTTAAAATTTCATGGGCATAAAATGACAAATAATACTCAAAACGCCATGCTAGTTGTTAGTTTAATGGATTTAACCAGTTTAAACACCGATGATAATCAAGCTAGTATTAATGCATTAGTAAACAGTGTTGATTATAAATTAGGCATACCCGCTGCAGTTTGTGTGTTTAGTGAATTTGTAGATGATGCAAAAATAGCGCTCGCTAATCGGCTATTGAGTCATGTAAAAGTGGCCACAGTAACCAACTTTCCTACAGGTGATGCGCCACTTAATGAAGTACTTAATGAAACACTAATAGCCATAGAGCGTGGGGCCGATGAAATTGACTTAGTCATTCCTTACAAAGCACTTATAAAAGGCGAAGCCGATACAGTACTGGAATACGTGAGTGAAAGTAAAAAAGCATGTGGTAGTCGCGCTAAACTTAAAGTGATTATTGAAAGCGGTGAGCTAAAAACACCTGCGCTTATTGCTCAAGCAACCGAGCTTGCTATTCAAGGGGGAGCTGATTTTGTAAAAACCAGCACCGGTAAAGTCGGGGTTAACGCCACGCTTGAAGCAACTGAAATTATGCTTAATGCCATCAAAAAGTCATCAAAACCAGTTGGTTTTAAGGCCGCAGGCGGTGTGAAAACGACAGGTGATGCCAATGCTTATTTGCAGCTAACAACTGAGATTATGGGGCATGAATATTTAGCACCAGAGACATTTAGGTTTGGCGCTTCCTCGCTTTTAAATGACGTTTATAAGGTATTGCATGAAGCGCAGCAGTGATGCCGAAAAACAACAGCTAGAGCACGATGCAGCTAAGTTGTTTTTGCGTTGCTATGAGCAGCAAACCGGTATTCATATGCGCCACATTTGGCATAATAAACCAAATAGACCCGATGTAAGTTGTTATCAAGAAAATGAGCAACTCGATATAGAAGTAGCGCATTTATATGCCAGCGAAACCGAAGCAATGGCCGTGTTAGGTCGGCCATTATCAATACATATGCAACGTGATTTAGCTGACATGGCACAACAGCCCAGTGAAAACCGACTGCAATCAGCATTAGGACGATTGCTTAAACAAAAAGCGACTAAGCGTTATTACTCAAAACGTACCTGGTTGCTAATTCGTAACGCTAGCACTATTTGGCATAAGAGCGACTTTGAAGCGGCAATAAAAACAATAGTTTTTCCAAATACCCATCAATTTGAGCAAATATGGTTACTGTGTGATTTTTATCGCGGTGAGTTATTACGAGTAGATTAAAAGCGGCTAGGGGATAGCCGCTTTTTTTTGATTTAAATGAATTGTGTTGGTTGCTTAGTTAAATTGAAACATGCTGCCTAAGCTTTCAAGCCCTGATTTTTGAGTTTTAGCTAAACATTTTGTGTCATCTAAAGATTTCTTTGTTGTTTCATCGGCAAGGCCTGTTACTTTTAAGCTCTTTTCTTGTTGATATTCGCGTAGTGCTAATACAGTTTGACGGTCGTATTTTACGTCTTCAGTCTCAAATTCTTCATAATCAGGTTGGTTTTTTAAATAGCCTAAGCAAACCAAGTTCATACGAGACATTGCTAAGTCCATTTTTTCATAATGTGGCATTCTATGATTCGGCACATCGACAGCGACAGCAGCAGGTGATACTTTTTTACTAGCGACCTTTGGCGGTGGTGGTGCTGTATAGCCTGCAGCAAGCGTGTTGTTTTGGTTATAGCGATAATAGGTGTCTGGGATTTTAGTTTCTAAAAACTCAACGGCTTTAATTATTACTTCACGTAGTGCCTTTTCTTTTGGTGTATCTGACCAACCACTAAGACTCCCTCCAACCAGTGCGCCACCAAAGTTTGTTGCTGCGCTTGTAAAGTTAAAATCTTTACTACCGCCTTCAACACTAGTTGCAGCTAAAATACGTGAAGTGCGCGTATCAATTAACCTTAGGTCAATAGCCATATGCGATCCAGAAAAGCCAGCTGAAACAGAGCTAAACACATCACCAATAAAACCGCCCGAACCAACACTTGCACCTGAACTGTCATCATCAAACTCAGTAACCGCTGCAACGACTACAATCTCAGCGCCTTCAATTTCGCCATACGCTGCACCCGATTGTGCACTCACTCTGCCCGATACTGCTAAATCTTGCTCCGAAAGCACAGCGTCTAGTGCTTGGCGTTCTAATACAATAAAGCGATTAGTGCCAACAAGGGCGGTGGTAAGTTGATCTGCCATACCTTCACCAATTTCTTTTCGCCACCACCTTGAGTTATTTGATTTATCAGTGAAACGCGCCACGGCGATACGTGCTTTAGGGCCATTGTATTTTTGTTTACTTACTTCATTAATGTCAGGTGAATTTTTATTTGAAGTGACGTTGGTTGAAGTGCTTTGACATGCGCTTAAGCTTGTTATCAATGCTGTGGCAAGTAGCGTTTTTTGTATGGATGAGAGCATATAATTTTCCTTAATTTATCTACTTAATTACATTTGTAGTTATTTTTTAGCAATGGCTAATTAAGGTTAATTTAAATAAATCAGTAGCTTAAAAATAGTACTCAGGCGAAAGCTTTGAGTACAGATGCGAAGCTAATTACTTTTGCATGTTTGTGCTTCTCTATATTGTTTAGGTGTCACTGTATATTTGGCTTTAAAGCAACGAGCAAAGTAACTTTGAGAACTAAAGCCGGTATTATCTGCAACTAAACCTATGGTTAAGTCGCTATCAGCTAATAATTTTGCTGCATATTCTAGGCGGGTATTGCGAATGTAATCACTGGGTGTAATGTCAAAAAGTGCTTTCATTTTTAATTGCAGTGCACGAGGGCTCAAACACATTGCACTGGCAAACTCTTCGACGCTAAACAGTTCATTTTGATAATTGTCGCGCAAGATTGTTTTTAAGCGTTCTGTAAATGTGTAATCTTTATTTTGCTCTATTTGCGCATCTAAGGTCACAGCATGTACTTGAGCTGATAACTGTTTAACTAAGTGTTTATTTAACGCATCACGGATACCTAATAAGCCATGAATCCGACTCTTTAATAATGATGCTTCAAAGGGTTTACACAGGTAGTCATCGGCCAGTAAATCAAGCCCTTTTATACGGCTATTGCTGTCTGCTTTGGCAGAGAGTAATAAAACAGGAATATGGTTTATCGAAATGTCTGAGCGAATAGCGCTTAGAAGTTGATATCCATCCATCGTTGGCATCATCACGTCACTGAGCACCAAATCGGGCATTTGAGTTTGGCACAGTAAAAGCCCTTCTTCTCCATTATTAGCGCTCAGACAGGTGTAGTCATCACTAAACAATGAAACCAGTAACTCACGCATTTCTTCGTTATCTTCAACAATGAGTAGTTTTTTGTTGTTTTTTAGCGGCATAGTTTGAGAGGGTGATAGTTGTTTATCCGTTAATAAGTTATCTGATTCACATAATGGCAAAGTGACTGTGAAGCAACTTCCCTTGTTGATTTTACTAACTAATGAAATTTGCCCACCGTATTGCTCTACAAGCTGCTTAACCAGCGAGAGACCTATACCACTGCCTGTTTGGTTGTGTGCTGCAACACGAGTAAAACGTTCAAAAATAAGCGCTTGCTGGTGTTCTTCGATACCAATACCAGTATCAGATACCGTTATAACAACATTATTGTTTGTGTTAGAAAGCGTTAGATTAACGCTTTCATTTGATGGGGTGTATTTAAGTGCATTGGTCAATAAGTTATCAATAATAGATAAAGCATGTTTAGTTTCTAAATTTATATAATTAGGACTTTGCGTATTGTCTTTAAAGGAAAAACTAATATTTTTTTGAGCAAACAAAATAGCGAAGTCGTCTACTATTTGTTCTATAAAAGGGCTTATAGAATAAGCGGATACATATTCTATAGTCGCACTTGGGCGCTGGCTGAGCTGTAATAGCTCATTAATTAAATTAAGTAGGCGGAGCCCGTTACGCTTGATTATAGAAACTTGATGTTGCGCTTGAGCACCGAGTTGTTGCTGTTGTAAGTTTTCTACTGGCGCTAAAATTAAGCTTAATGGCGTTTTAAGTTCATGGCTAATATTATCTAAAAATTGGGTCTTTAGTTGATTGAGCTTTCTTTCTTGTTGAATAAGTTGCTCTGCGGTTTTAGCTCGATAGCGTGACGCTAAAATTAACCATGTAATAATCAAAACTATTATAAGGTATGCCGCATACGCCAATTTCGTTTGCCACCAAGGAGGCGTTACTGTCAGCTTTAGCATAGTGTGAACCTTGCTCCATTGCCCGTATTGATCGCTAACTTTTAATTGTAATTGATAATTACCTGCACTTAGCTGTGAATAGTTAACTTGTCGTTGGCTTGCATCTGTATAGATAAATTGCTTATCTAAACCACTTAGCTTGTAAGCATACTGGTATTGATTAGCAGATGAGGCATTATTAACGGCGGAATATTTAAAGCCAATGACCCCTTGGCTAGTTGGAAAAGAGAGTTTTTTAGTATGATTTATTAGTTTTGCTGGCTGTTTTTGATCTGTTAGATAGTTTTTTGTTGAACTTACTTGGTTATAAATTAATAGCTCAGTTAACACTGGGGTTGGAGCTGAAGTACTCAATAGCAGTTTACTAGGGGAAAACTGATTAAAGCCATTGATTCCGCCAAAAAATAGCTCGCCATCAGCTGCTTGAAAAGCGGCACCTAAAATAAACGAATTATGCTGCACGCCGTCACGAGGTAAAAAATGCTGCATAGCTTGATTTGTGGGATTATAGCGGGTGAGCCCTTGGTTACTGCTTAGCCATAAATGGCCTTTACTATCATCTTTAATAGCAAAAATATTATCGTTCAGTAATCCATCATGTTCGGTAATGTAAGAGATTTTTTGTGTTTTTTTATCAAGGCGGTTTAAACCACCAAAGGTACCCACCCATAGGGTATCGTTATTTTGCAAGTGCAAAGAGGTGACCATATTATGGCTTAAACCAGTCTGCGATGTCTGATCCGAGGGGTAATGAGTAAATGATTCATCCGCCATACTTAGATAGTCTAAACCTGCACGCGTCCCGACCCATAATCCGTTCGCATTGTGATCAAAAAGCAGAGTAAATACGGTATTGTTAGCAAGGCTATTTACTGAGTCGTCGTGCTTGTAATGTTGAACCTCTAAGGTGTCGGGATTAAAGCGTGTTAAACCTTGGTTGCTACCTAGCCATAAATTTCCTTTAGGATCGCTCGTTATCGCATAAACACGATCGCTGCTAAGTTGATGACTTTGCGTTGTATAGGCAATAAAATTATCTTCAGCTGGATTGTATTGCAGTAACCCACCGCCATAGGTACCAATCCAAAGTCGCTGTTGGTTATCTTCATGCAGGCTAAATACATTATTATTAGTAAGGCCGCTTTGCAATTTTGAGTTAACTTTATAGCGCTTAAAGCCAGTGTCGGTTTGTTTGTTTAAGCCATCACGCGTACCAACCCATAACTGACCTTGTGAATCTTTAAGTAGAGCGCGAACAAAATTATGACTAATGGTAGTCTCATCATCGCTCAAATGCTGTTGATGCGAAAATTGATTTTGCTTTTTATCATAACGTTGCAAGCCATAGCCATCAGTACCAATCCAAATGATACCGAACTGATCTTGATAAAGTGACAATAGGTAATCATTAGCAAGCCCATTTAGTTGCTGTTTATTGTGCGGTATGTGCTCAAAGTTATTTTTAGATGTACTTTGCTCTGTTTTATAAAATAAACCTTTTCCATAACTTGTCAGCCACATGGTATCGGTGTCGTCAATTAATATATCGGTGATCCATACATCTGTAAATTGAGCAAACTCCGCAAAAGCCTCTGTTGTTGGAATAAATAGGCTAAGGCCTTGTTTGCTTGCTAGTAATAGCTGTCCTTGTGCATTTAAGTGTAACCGCCATAAATTCTTATGGCTCTTTGCTATGTGTTTAAACGTTTTTAGCTCTGGGTTAAATTTAATTAATCCCTCGTTGGTCGCTAACCAGATATTCTGTTGAGCATCTATGACAATATCTTGTATGACTGTATTAGCTTGCTCGGGGCTATTATAGCTAAATGACTCAACTTCATTATTGACTATATTTAATCGTGTTAACTTTCCATGTTCATGGCCTAACCAAATATTATTTAGGTTATCTGACGCCAGTGACCATATACGGTTATCAGTAATCGCCAACTCAGTTTGCGTATTAAAAACCTTAAATTGACCGGTTTGAGTATCAAGTAAGTTTAAACCATTACTGGCTGTAGAAAACCAGATAGCATGAGGGCCGCCAGCAAGGCAATCGGTGACCCAGTTTCCTGAAATACTAGCCTCAGTAGGGTGAGACTTGAAGCGTTTAAACTCATAACCATCAAAGCGATTAAGACCGCCTTGTGTGGCAAACCAATGAAACCCTTGCTCATCAGTGATGCTGCATGTAATCGAGTTTTGCGATAATCCTTGCTCACTCGAATATGTATCTAAGTGAATAGGGCGGGCAATAAGCATGCTATGAAACAAGCAAAAAATACTTAAAATGAGGGTTTTGAATGGGGTTTGAAGTAAAGGCACTGGCTTCCTTGTGCGAACAGTATTCCTAAAATTGAAACAATCATAAACTGCTTTTTTAATAATGTTAAGTTTGATTTTTACAGCCGTCAGTGAGATTTTAAGTTATGGGTATCTTTTTACTCTTGTGTTAATGAATTGCGTAAGTATAATAGGCATCCACTTTGCAGGGGCGTAGTTCCAATTGGTAGAACAGCGGTCTCCAAAACCGACGGTTGGGAGTTCGAATCTCTCCGCCCCTGCCAATTTTTTACAAAGTGAGTAAAGTCTAGAACTAAAAATCGGTTTAAGTAAGCTTGTTTTTAAGTTTAGATTTTAATGGATTAACCCTGTCGACGTGCAGGGTTGTTGTGTCTGTAGTTAAGGTAATAATATTATGAGCACGAATATAGAAACACCATCGAGTGGGATGGAGTCAGTAAAGTGGTTAGTAGCAATTGCGCTACTTGCAGGCGCAGTCGTTGGTAACCATATGTTTGCAGATCAGTCTGTATTACTACGTGCTATTGGCGTTGTGGTTGCGATAGCTGCGGGTTTAGCTATTGCTTCGCAAACTTTCAAGGGACGTACATTCCTTGCTTTTGCAAAAGAAGCGCGTATCGAAGTACGCAAGGTAGTTTGGCCGACGCGTCAAGAAACAACGCACACGACATTAATTGTAATGGTTGCAACAGTGATTATGGCATTAATCCTTTGGGGATTAGATGGCATTTTATTCCGCGCTGTAGGCTTTTTAACTGGATTGGAGATCTGATCCCATGTCGGATGAGAATAACGAAAAGAAACTACGTTGGTACGTAGTACAGGCTTTCTCAGGTTATGAGAAGCGTGTTGCTCAAACATTATTAGAGCATATTAAAATCAAAGGTCTAGAAGATAGCTTTGGTGAAGTATTAGTTCCTACTGAAGAAGTCGTAGAGATGCGTGCTGGTCAAAAGCGTAAATCTGAGCGTAAATTCTTCCCAGGTTACGTACTAGTACAAATGGATATGAATGATGCAAGCTGGCACTTAGTAAATAGCACTGAACGTGTTATGGGCTTTATTGGTGGCACATCAGACCGTCCAGCACCTATTAGCACCAAAGAAGCTGATCGTATTCTTAACCGTCTACAAGAGAACGCAGAAGCGCCTAAACCAGCAACATTATTTGAGCCGGGTGAAGTGGTTCGTGTTACTGATGGTCCATTTGCAGACTTTAGTGGTGTGGTTGAAGAAGTTGACTACGAAAAGAGCCGCGTTAAAGTGTCGGTACTTATTTTTGGTCGTTCTACGCCAGTTGAACTTGAATTTGGTCAAGTTGAACAAGATAAGTAATTGATTTAAAGCGTCGCGTTAAAAACTTTTAAATTTTTGGCACGAAGCTTGAAAAAGGCCGCTGATTAACTTATAATCAGCGGCCTTTTTGTATTCAGGGAAAACGTTTGTTTAACTGTTTACTAAAAAGTGAGAAACCAATTTTTAAACTGGGAAGCCGCTAGAGTACGCGTCCTCGCGCGCACAAGGCTAAGACCCACCTAATGAGGTATTTATAATGGCTAAGAAAGTTGAAGCTCTAATCAAGCTACAAGTTGCTGCTGGTATGGCTAACCCTAGTCCTCCAGTAGGTCCAGCACTAGGTCAACACGGTGTAAACATCATGGAATTCTGTAAAGCGTTCAACGCACGTACAGAATCTATCGAAAAAGGCGCTCCAGTTCCTGTAGTGATCTCTGTTTACGGCGACCGTTCATTTACGTTCGACATGAAAACGCCACCGGCTGCTTACTTACTTAAGAAAGCTGCAGGTATCAAATCTGGTTCAGGCCGTCCTAACACTGAAAAAGTAGGCACAGTAACTCGTGCTCAACTTGAAGAAATCGTTGAGACAAAGAAACCAGACCTTACAGCTTCTGATTTAGAAGCTGCGGTTCGCACTATCGCAGGTTCTGCGCGTGCGATGGGCTTGAACGTAGAGGACTAAGATAATGGCTAAATTAACTAAACGTATGCGTACTATCCGCGAAAAAGTGGAAGTAACTAAAGATTACGAAATTAACGAAGCAGTTGCTCTTTTAAAAGAACTAGCGACAGCTAAATTCGTAGAAAGTGTTGACGTTGCTGTTAACCTTGGTATCGATGCTCGTAAATCTGATCAAAACGTTCGTGGTGCTACTGTACTACCTAACGGTACTGGTCGTGACGTTCGTGTTGCTGTATTCACTCAAGGCGCTAATGCAGAAGCTGCAAAAGAAGCCGGTGCTGAATTAGTAGGCATGGAAGATCTTGCTGACCTAGTTAAGAAAGGCGAGATGAATTTTGACGTTGTTGTTGCATCACCAGACGCTATGCGTGTTGTTGGTCAACTAGGTCAAATCTTAGGCCCTCGTGGTCTAATGCCAAACCCTAAAACTGGTACTGTAACACCTAACGTTGCAGAAGCAGTTAAAAATGCGAAAGCAGGTCAAGTGCGTTACCGCAATGACAAAAATGGTATCATCCATACTACTATCGGTAAGGTTGATTTCACTGCTGAGCAGTTACAACAAAACCTTGAAGCTCTAATTGTTGCGCTTAAGAAGGCTAAACCTTCTCAAGCTAAAGGTGTTTACTTGAAGAAAGTAACTATCTCTACAACAATGGGCGCAGGTGTTTCTGTTGACCAAGGCACTTTAAGCACAGTTGTTGCTTAATTGAGTGTTTACATGGCGTGAAATTTGTACTATAATTTTGCGCCATTTTGCTGATTAATTTAGTTAATCGCAAAGTAAAGAATTCGGGTTGAAGTCCATAATTTCGAAGCGCCTTCGGGCAACGCGATAAATTGGGCTTCCGTCCAAGACCGTAGGCGGTTTCGGCCTTAATATTACCTACGTAGACGGTGTGAATCCCCAGATAGATTTTTCCTAATCTTCTGGCTCTCGCCGTAAAAAGCATCTCCACCTTTATTGGTGGGGAAGAGTAAAACAGGGAAGCCGATGTACGGTAACCCATTAAACCAGGAGTAACACCCATGGCTTTAAATCTTCAAGGCAAAAAGGCAATTGTTGCTGAAGTCAACGAAGCAGCCACTGGTGCTCTATCTGCAGTAGTTGCAGATTCTCGTGGTGTAACAGTTGGTGCAATCACTGCCCTTCGTAAAGAAGCTCGCGAAGCGGGTGTTTGGATGAAAGTTGTCCGTAACACTCTAGCTAAACGTGCTCTTGAAGGAACAGACTTTGAATGCCTATCTGATTCATTTGTTGGTCCAAGCTTAATCGCTTTCTCATCAGAGCACCCAGGTGCTGCTGCGCGTATCTTTTCAGACTTCGCGAAAAAGAATGAGAAATTTGAGCTTAAAACGGCCGCTTTTGAAGGTAATGTAGTAGATGCAGCTATGCTTGCAACTCTACCTACATACGACGAAGCTGTTGCACGCTTAATGAGCGCTATGAAAGAAGCGTCTGCTGGTAAATTGTGTAAAACAATTGAAGCAGTACGTGTACAGAAAGAAGAGCAAGCTGCTTAATTTTAAGCTGTTTAATCCCTTTCGGTGTAAATTTATTTGGACCTTAGAGTCCGTTAATTATTAGGAAATTTGTAATGTCTGTAACTAAAGACCAAATCCTTGACGCAATTGCTGAAATGTCAGTAATGGACGTTGTTGCTCTAGTTGAAGCAATGGAAGAAAAATTCGGCGTAACTGCTGCAGCTGCTATGGTAGCAGGTCCTGCTGCTGAAGCTGCTGAAGAGAAAACAGAATTTGACGTAATCCTTACTGGCGCTGGCGCTAATAAAGTTGCGGCAATCAAAGCTGTACGTGGCGCAACTGGTCTTGGCTTAAAAGAAGCTAAAGCTCTAGTTGAAGCTGCTCCAACTCCAGTTAAAGAAGGTATCTCTAAGGAAGAAGCTGAAGCTCTTGCTAAAGACCTTACAGAAGCTGGTGCTGAAGTTGAGGTTAAGTAATCTAGCTTTTGCTAGGTTCGCTGCCTGAGAAATCAGGCAAGGGCTGGTGATTATTTAATCACCGGCCTTTTTGCGCTATAGAGCGACTATTCTTATAGCGCAAATAAAATCTGATTTATTCTTTAATTTCAACGCTTTATAGTTTGCTAGTGTTGAGGTGGGATTAAGTTGGAACAACAGTTAATGTTGTACATCTTGGCATAGATGCCAGTTAAGTCTGTTCTTACAAGAACAGGTCGGGTCAAAGATCAGCAAGCTGAGGAACCCCATGGCTTACTCTTATTCTGAAAAGAAACGTATCCGTAAGGATTTTGGTAAACGTCCACAAGTTTTGGATATACCTTTCTTACTGTCGACGCAGTTAGAATCGTTTAAAAAATTCTTAGTCCCGGACGCTGATGGCGATCATGGTTTGGAAGCTGCCTTCCGTTCTGTGTTCCCAATTAAAAGCTACTCGGGAAATTCTGAGCTTCAATACGTAAGTTATCGTATTGGTGAGCCAGTATTCGATGTAAAAGAATGTCAAATTCGCGGTGTGACTTATTCTGCTCCACTTCGCGTGAAACTGCGTCTTGTAGTAATGGACAAAGAAGCTCCAGGCACAGTTAAAGACATTAAAGAGCAAGAAGTTTACATGGGCGAAATTCCGCTCATGACCGATACCGGTACTTTTGTAATCAATGGTACAGAGCGTGTTATCGTTTCTCAGCTACACCGTAGCCCTGGTGTATTCTTTGATAACGACCGCGGTAAAACTCACTCGTCAGGTAAAGTGCTTTATAACGCACGTGTAATTCCTTACCGTGGTTCATGGTTAGACTTCGAATTTGATGCAAAAGATAACTTATATGTACGTATTGACCGTCGTCGTAAATTACCGGCGTCTATCATCCTACGTGCACTTGAGTACACGAGTGAAGAAATCCTAGATATCTTCTTCGATACTACTGCGTTTGAAATCGCTGACGGTAAAGTTCTTATGGAACTTGTGCCTTCACGTTTACGTGGTGAAACTGCCGCTTTTGATATCAAGAGCGAAGACGGTGAAGTCCTTGTTGAAAGCGGTCGTCGTGTTACGGCTCGCCACATCAAGAGCATCGAGAAAAAAGGCATTAAGCAACTAGAAGTACCACATGAGTACATCATTGGCCGTGTATTAGCGAAGAACTATGTTGATGAGTCAACAGGTGAAATCATTGCTACTGCAAATGACGAGCTAACGCTTGAAATGATGGCTGAATTGGTTAAAGCCGGTCACACGACCATTGATACACTATACATCAATGAAGTGGACAGCGGCGCTTACATGTCAAATACGTTGAATATTGACTCGTCAAGCAACCGTTTAGAAGCACTAGTAGAAATTTATCGCATGATGCGCCCAGGCGAGCCACCGACGAAAGACGCGGCTGAAGCCTTATTTGAGAACTTATTCTTCTCAGAAGAACGCTATGACTTATCAACAGTAGGTCGTATGAAGTTCAATAGCCGTGTAGGTTACGATTCAGACACAGGCCCTGGCACATTAAGCAAAGAAGACATCGTAGCGGTTATGAAAGTATTGATTGCTATTCGTAACGGTGTTGGCGATGTTGATGATATAGACCACTTAGGCAACCGTCGTATACGTAGTGTTGGCGAAATGGCTGAGAATCAATTCCGTGTAGGTTTAGTACGTGTAGAACGTGCTGTACGTGAGCGTTTAAGCTTAGGTGACCTTGATGCGGTAATGCCACAAGATCTTATTAACGCTAAGCCTATTTCGGCAGCGGTTAAAGAGTTCTTCGGCTCGTCTCAGTTATCACAGTTTATGGACCAAAATAACCCGCTATCAGAAGTAACGCATAAGCGTCGTATTTCTGCATTAGGTCCGGGCGGTCTAACTCGTGAACGCGCTGGCTTTGAAGTACGTGACGTTCACGTAACTCACTACGGTCGCGTATGTCCAATCGAGACTCCTGAGGGTCCAAACATCGGTCTAATTAACTCATTGTCTACGTATGCACGTACCAATGACTACGGTTTCTTAGAAACACCTTACCGCAAAGTGGTAGACGGTGTAGTAACTGATGAAGTTGATTACCTATCAGCCATTGAGGAAGGTCAGTTTGTTATCGCACAGGCGAACTCAAACTTAACTGAAACCAATGAGTTTGTAGATGAACTTATCCCATGTCGTCACAAAGGTGAATCAACCTTTATGGGTCGCATGGACCAGCAATATATGGATGTATCACCACAACAGGTGATCTCTGTAGCGGCAGCACTTATCCCGTTCCTAGAACACGATGATGCTAACCGTGCATTGATGGGTTCAAACATGCAACGTCAAGCAGTACCAACATTGAAAGCGGACAAACCGTTAGTAGGTACAGGTATTGAGTTAACACTAGCAAAAGATTCTGGTGTAACGATTGTTGCTAAACGTGGTGGTGAAGTAATGTATGCCGACGCAAGTCGCATCGTTGTTAATGTACATGAAGAAGAACGCATCCCTGGTGAAGCGGGCATCGACATCTACAACTTAACCAAGTACACACGTTCTAACCAAAATACATGTATTAACCAAAAGCCGACTTGTATGGTTGGTGAACCGGTTACTCGTGGCGATGTGTTAGCAGATGGTCCTTCGACTGACTTAGGTGACTTAGCCCTTGGTCAAAACCTTCGCGTGGCATTCATGCCATGGAACGGTTACAACTTCGAGGATTCAATCTTACTATCAGAGCGCGTAGTTGAAGAAGATCGTCTAACGACTATCCACATTCAAGAACTACAGTGTATCGCCCGTGATACTAAATTAGGCTCAGAAGAGATCACAGCAGATATCCCGAACGTGGGTGAATCTGCACTAGGCAAGCTTGATGAATCAGGCGTTGTATATATTGGTGCTGAAGTTAAAGGCGGCGATATCCTAGTAGGTAAAGTGACTCCGAAAGGCGAAACGCAATTAACACCAGAAGAGAAGCTACTACGTGCTATCTTCGGTGAAAAAGCGTCTGACGTTAAAGACAGCTCTTTACGTGTACCTAACTCTGTAACTGGTACTGTAATCGACGTACAAGTTTTCACCCGTGATGGTGTTGAAAAAGATAAGCGTGCGTTAGAAGTTGAAGACATGCAGCTTCGCGAAGCGAAGAAAGACTTCAACGAAGAGTTCCGTATTCTAGAAGCTGGTGTTTTAGATCGTGCTCGCAAGTTACTTGTGGCAGCGGGCTTCGATGAAGACAACTTAGCGTCACTGAATGCTGAAAAGTTACTAACTCAAAGCCTTGCTGAAGAAGACAAGCAAGCTGAACTTGAGCAACTAGCCGCACAGTACGATGAGCTTAAAGCTGAATACGATAAGAAGTTTGAAAACAAACGTCGTAAAATTACTCAAGGTGATGACTTAGCGCCAGGTGTACTTAAAATTGTTAAAGTATACTTAGCTGTTAAACGTCGTATCCAACCGGGTGATAAAATGGCGGGTCGTCACGGTAACAAAGGTGTTATCTCGACTATCGTACCAGTAGAAGATATGCCATACGATGACAAAGGTCGTACGGTAGATATCGTACTAAATCCACTAGGTGTACCATCGCGAATGAACATCGGTCAGATCCTTGAAACACATATGGGTCTAGCTGCACGCGGTATTGGTGAGCGCTTAGAAGAAATGATGAAAGAGCAACGCGAGCTTCATGAGCTACGTGAATTCATCAAACAAGCTTATGAGATCGGTGAATCTCGTCAGGTTGTGGATATCGCTAGTTTCTCTGACGACGAAATTCGTCGTTTAGCTGAAAACTTGAAAGGTGGTTTACCGATTGCTACTCCTGCATTTGATGGCGCGAAAGAAGACGAAATCAAAGACATGCTAGAGCTAGGCGGCTACCCTAGAAGTGGTCAGGTTACACTTTATGATGGCCGTACTGGCGATCAGTTTGAACGTCAAGTAACTGTAGGTTACATGTACATGCTTAAACTTAACCACTTGGTTGATGATAAGATGCACGCGCGTTCTACTGGTTCTTACAGCCTTGTTACTCAGCAGCCGCTGGGTGGTAAAGCACAGTTCGGTGGCCAGCGTTTTGGTGAGATGGAAGTATGGGCACTTGAAGCTTACGGTGCTGCTTACACTCTACAAGAAATGCTAACAGTGAAATCGGATGACGTGAACGGTCGTACTAAGATGTATAAAAACATCGTTGATGGTAACCATAAAATGGAACCAGGTATGCCAGAATCGTTCAACGTATTGTTGAAAGAAATCCGCTCACTGGGTATCAACATCGAGTTGGAAGAAAATTAAGCCAATTAGATGCTGCAGTGAACGCTGCAGCATCTGTTATGGCTGAATAGAATGTAGGGACGAGAACATCCGTCCTCAAGATTAACTCCGACAGGAGAGCTAAGGTGAAAGACTTACTTAAGTTTCTGAAGCAACAAAATAAGACCGAAGAATTCGATGCAATTCGCATTGGTCTTGCTTCACCAGACATGGTTCGTTCATGGTCATACGGTGAAGTAAAGAAACCTGAGACTATTAACTACCGTACTTTCAAGCCTGAGCGCGATGGCTTATTCTGTGCCCGTATTTTCGGCCCAGTGAAAGATTATGAGTGTTTATGTGGTAAATATAAACGCCTTAAACACCGTGGTGTGATCTGTGAAAAGTGTGGCGTTGAAGTAACACTCACTAAAGTGCGTCGTGACCGTATGGGTCATATAGAACTGGCAAGTCCAGTTGCGCATATATGGTTTTTAAAATCATTACCGTCACGTATCGGCTTAATGCTTGATATGACGCTTCGTGATATTGAACGTGTTCTTTACTTCGAATCATTCGTAGTAACTGAGCCTGGTATGACAACGCTTGAGCGTGGTCAGCTATTAGGTGAAGAAGAATACCTAGATGCACTTGAAGAGCACGGCGATGAGTTTGAAGCGAAGATGGGTGCTGAAGCAGTATTAGACTTGCTTCGTGAACTCGATCTTGCTCAATTAATTGCAGAGATGCGTGAAGAGTTACCAACAATTAACTCTGAAACTAAGCGTAAAAAGATCACTAAACGTCTTAAGTTAATGGAATCGTTCCACCAATCAGGTAATAACCCTGAGTGGATGATCATGACAGTACTTCCAGTATTGCCACCTGACTTACGTCCATTAGTACCACTAGACGGTGGCCGCTTTGCGACATCTGATCTAAATGACCTTTACCGTCGTGTTATTAACCGTAATAACCGTCTTAAGCGTCTACTAGATTTAGCTGCACCAGATATTATCGTACGCAACGAAAAACGTATGTTACAAGAAGCGGTTGATGCGCTACTTGATAATGGTCGTCGTGGTCGTGCAATTACAGGTTCTAACAAACGTCCACTTAAATCGCTTGCTGATATGATCAAAGGTAAGCAAGGTCGTTTCCGTCAGAACTTACTTGGTAAGCGTGTAGATTACTCTGGCCGTTCTGTAATCACGGTTGGTCCTACACTTAAGCTTCATCAGTGTGGTCTTCCTAAGAAGATGGCATTAGAGCTTTTCAAACCATTCATCTATGGCAAATTAGAACGTCGTGGCATGGCTACGACAATCAAAGCAGCTAAAAAGATGGTTGAGCGTGAAGTAGCGGAAGTATGGGATGTTCTAGACGAAGTAATTCGTGAACATCCAGTATTACTTAACCGTGCACCAACACTTCACCGTTTGGGTATCCAAGCGTTTGAACCTGTGCTTATCGAAGGTAAAGCGATTCATTTGCATCCATTAGTATGTGCGGCTTACAACGCCGACTTCGATGGTGACCAAATGGCGGTACACGTACCGCTAACAATTGAAGCGCAGCTAGAAGCTCGTGCGTTAATGATGTCTACAAACAACATCTTATCGCCTGCTAATGGTGAGCCAATCATCGTTCCTTCACAGGACGTTGTATTAGGTCTTTATTACATGACGCGTGACCGCATTAACGCCAAAGGCGAAGGCACCGTATTTAAAGATCCTAAAGAAGCAGAAAAAGCATACCGTAGTGGTAATGCCGACCTTCACGCAAAAGTGAAAGTACGTATTAGCCAATCAGTAGCTAATGAAGATGGTGTTGTAGAAGATACAATTACTATCATTGATACTACAGTGGGTCGTGCAATTCTGTCTCTTATTTTACCTAAAGGTATGCCGTTTGAGTCAATCAACCAAGCCCTAGGTAAAAAGCAAATTTCTAGCTTATTAAATGAGTGTTACCGTCGTCTTGGTTTAAAAGACACAGTTGTGTTTGCTGACCAAGTTATGTACACCGGTTTCCACTACGCAATGAAGTCAGGTGTTTCAATTGGTATCGATGACTTAGTTATCCCACCAGTGAAAGCATCAATCATTGAAGCAGCAGAAGCTGAAGTAACTGAAATCAACCAACAGTTCCAATCGGGTCTTGTTACGGCTGGTGAAAAGTACAACAAAGTTATCGATATCTGGTCACGTGTAAATGAAAACTTATCACGTGAAATGATGGCTAACTTGTCAAAAGACACCGTAGTGAATGCGCAAGGTGAAGAAGAAGAGCAACCGTCATTTAACTCAGTGTTTATGATGGCCGACTCAGGTGCTCGTGGTAGTGCCGCTCAGATCCGTCAGCTAGCAGGTATGCGTGGTCTAATGGCACGTCCAGATGGTTCAATCATCGAGACGCCAATCACGGCTAACTTCCGTGAAGGTCTAAACGTACTTCAGTACTTCATCTCAACGCACGGTGCGCGTAAAGGTCTTGCCGATACAGCACTGAAAACAGCGAACTCGGGTTACCTAACGCGTCGTCTAGTAGACGTTGCACAAGATTTGGTAATCAATGAAGACGATTGTGGCACAGAAGATGGCTTAACAATGAAACCGCTTATTGAAGGTGGTGACGTTGTAGAAGCACTTCGCGAACGTGTACTAGGTCGTGTTGTTGCTGAGCCTGTTGTTATCCCTGGTACTAATACAGTACTTGTAGAACGTAACATCATGCTTGACGAAAAACTGTGTGACCTTTTAGAAGAGCACTCAGTTGATGAAGTTCGTGTACGTTCAGTTATCACCTGTGATAACGACTTTGGTGTTTGTGCTAAGTGTTATGGTCGTGACCTAGCACGTGGTCATATCATCAACGCGGGTGAATCAGTAGGTGTTATTGCGGCACAATCAATCGGTGAGCCGGGTACACAGCTTACGATGCGTACATTCCACATCGGTGGTGCGGCATCAAGAGCGTCTGCTGAAAATAACGTACAAGTTAAAACTAACGGTACATTAAAACTTCACAACGCTAAGTATGTATTAAATACAGACGGTAAGATTGTTATTACCTCTCGTTCTACAGAAATCACAATCATTGATAGCTATGGTCGTGAGAAAGAGCGTTATAAAGTACCTTACGGTGCGGTATTAACAGTGCAAGACAATGCAGAAGTTCAAGGTAACGACATTGTTGCTACTTGGGACCCGCATAGTCACCCAATCGTTCTTGAGCACAAATCAAAAGTATCGTTCAGCGATATCGATGATTCAAATACTGAAGCACAGACTGACGAACTAACGGGTTTAACTCGTGTAGTTGTTAAAGATCTTGCTAAAGCGAATGCGAAAGAGCCGAAACTTATCATTGAAAGTGATGAGCGTGGCTTGCAAGAAACGCGTCTTCCTTCATTCACTACGATTGAAGTAACAGACGGCGCGACTGCAAACCCAGGTGACGTACTAGCACGTATTCCGCAAGAAGGTTCGAAAACTCGTGATATCACGGGTGGTCTACCACGCGTAGCCGACTTATTTGAAGCGCGTAAGCCGAAAGATCCAGCTATCTTAGCTGAAATCACCGGTACGATTAGCTTCGGTAAAGAGACTAAAGGTAAGAAACGTTTAGTTATTACTCCAGCTGAAGGCGATCATTACGAAGAAATGATCCCTAAGTGGCGTCAACTTAACGTGTTTGAAGGTGAGCAGGTGTCTAAAGGTGAAGTTATCGCCGATGGTCCAGAATCACCGCATGACATCTTACGCCTACGTGGTGTGACTCATGTTGCTAACTACATTGTTAACGAAGTGCAAGAGGTTTACCGTTTGCAGGGCGTTAAGATCAATGATAAGCACATTGAAACTATTATTCGTCAAATGCTACGTAAATGTATCATTCTAGACGGTGGTGATACTGAGTTCTTAGCCGGTGAGCAAATTGAAGTGGCACGCGTTAATATCGCAAACCGCGACCTTGAAGCTCAAGGTAAGATCCCAGCTAAGTTTGAAATCCAGTTAATGGGTATCACTAAAGCATCACTAGCGACAGAATCTTTCATCTCAGCAGCCTCGTTCCAGGAGACAACTCGTGTCCTAACAGAAGCCGCTGTAAATGGTAAGAGCGATGAGTTACGCGGTCTGAAAGAAAACGTAATTGTGGGTCGATTGATCCCAGCCGGTACCGGTTTTGCGTATCATCAAGATCGTATGGCTCGTCGTAAGCAAAAAGACGTTGTTGAAGAGCAAACGGTAAGTGCAGAAGAGGCGACTCAAGCACTGACTGATGCCTTAAACGCGGATTTATCTGGAAATCAATAAACCGAATCTAATCAATAGATTAGAGTTTAGCAAGGTAGTTATCTACTGCCTTGCGAGCGGTTTAGGTTGACAGGTCAATCTTTGCTCATTAAAATTCCGCCACCCATTTACTTGCACGTTTAATACATGCTCGTAAAACAAGGGCGGATTTTTTATTTTTTTCAGTAGTAATTTTAATTTCAGGAGCTATTTAAATGGCAACTATTAACCAGCTAGTGCGTAAGCCACGTCGTAGCAAGGTTACTAAAAGTAACTCAGCTGCGCTTAAAGCGTGTCCGCAAAAGCGTGGTGTATGTACTCGCGTATATACAACTACACCTAAGAAACCAAACTCGGCGTTACGTAAAGTAGCTCGTGTACGTTTAACTAACGGTTTCGAAGTAACTTCATACATCGGTGGTGAAGGTCATAACCTTCAAGAGCACAGTGTAATCCTAATCCGTGGTGGTCGTGTTAAAGATTTACCAGGTGTGCGTTTCCACACTGTACGTGGTGCACTTGACTGTGCAGGCGTAAGCGACCGTCGTCAAGCTCGTTCTAAATACGGTGCAAAACGCCCTAAAGGCTAATTGTATTCCGTTAGTAAGGCCAAGCACTAAATATTATTAATTATTGTTTTGGGTTATTGTTCCAAAAGGACAAACCTGAATAAACCGGAGATACAAAATGCCTAGAAGACGCGTAATAGGTCAACGTAAAATTCTTCCAGATCCTAAGTTCGGATCGGAACTTCTTGCAAAATTCGTTAACATCGTAATGTTAGACGGCAAGAAATCTACTGCTGAAAAAATCGTTTATGGTGCGCTAGACGTGGCTGCTGAGAAATCAGGCAAGTCGCACCTAGAAATCTTTGAAACTGCACTTGATAACATCCGTCCACAGGTAGAGGTTAAATCTCGCCGTGTTGGTGGTTCAACTTATCAAGTACCAGTTGAAGTACGTCCAGTACGTCGCAACGCATTAGGTATGCGTTGGTTAGTAGACGCTGCACGTAAGCGTGGCGAAAAATCTATGGGCTTACGTTTAGCTCAAGAAATCGTTGACGCTGCTGATAACAAAGGCACTGCGGTTAAGAAACGTGAAGACGTTCACCGTATGGCTGAAGCGAATAAAGCATTCGCTCATTACCGTTGGTAATCTGTCCTTAACCTTTAAGAGGATTTTATGGCACGTACAACTCCACTTGAGCGTTACCGCAATATCGGTATTTGTGCTCACGTAGATGCAGGCAAAACCACCACAACAGAACGTGTTCTGTTCTACACAGGTCTTTCTCATAAGATCGGTGAAGTGCATGATGGCGCTGCAACTATGGATTGGATGGAGCAGGAACAAGAGCGTGGTATCACAATCACTTCTGCTGCAACAACGTGTTTCTGGAAAGGGATGGACGCTCAATTTGACGACCATCGCATCAATATTATTGATACCCCAGGGCACGTAGATTTCACTATCGAAGTAGAGCGTTCTTTACGTGTACTAGATGGTGCGGTAGTTGTTCTTTGTGCTTCATCGGGTGTACAGCCGCAAACTGAGACAGTTTGGCGTCAAGCGAACAAGTACGAAGTTCCGAGAATGATCTTCGTAAATAAAATGGATCGCACGGGCGCTGACTTCTTAACGGTTGTAAGCCAGGTGAAATCTCGTCTTGGAGCAACGCCTGTTCCAGTCCAGCTGCCTATTGGCGCTGAAGACGACTTTAAAGGTGTTATTGACCTTATTAAAATGAAAGCCATTAACTGGAATGATAAAGACCAGGGTATGACTTTCTCTTATGAGGCAATACCGGCAGAACTTCAGGAATTAGCCGAAGAATGGCGCTCTCACTTAGTTGAAAGCGCTGCTGAAGCTACTGAAGAACTAATGGATAAATACTTAGAAGGTGAAGAGTTAAGCGAAGCAGAAATTAAAAATGCTTTGCGTCAACGCACATTAGCGAACGAAATTGTTCCCATGACGTGTGGTAGTGCATTTAAAAACAAAGGTGTTCAAGCTGTGCTTGATTGCGTTGTTGAATATATGCCATCACCAACACAAGTGAAACAAATCCAAGGTATCTTAGAAAATGGTACTGAGGAAGAGCGTCCTGCTGATGATAAAGCGCCGTTTGCTGCTCTTGCATTCAAGATTGCAACAGACCCGTTTGTTGGCACTTTAACCTTTTTCCGTGTTTACTCTGGTACTGTTAAACAGGGTGACGCGGTATATAACCCAGTAAAAAGTAAGCGTGAGCGTCTTGGTCGTATCGTTCAGATGCATTCAAACTCACGTGAAGAGATCAAAGAAGTCCACGCAGGCGACATCGCGGCGGCTATTGGTCTCAAAGACGTAACAACAGGTGAAACACTGTGTGATCCGAACTCTATTATTACGCTTGAGCGTATGGAGTTCCCAGAACCAGTTATCTCTGTTGCGGTTGAGCCTCGCACAATCGCTGACCAGGATAAAATGGGTATCGCGCTAGGAAAACTAGCTGCAGAAGATCCATCTTTCCGCGTACAAACTGACGAAGAATCAGGCCAGACTATTATCTCTGGCATGGGTGAACTTCACCTTGATATCATTGTCGACCGTATGAAACGTGAATTCAGTGTTGAATGTAACGTTGGTAAGCCGCAGGTTGCATACCGAGAAGCTATTCGTTCAACTGTTGAAGTTGAAGGAAAGTTTGTACGTCAATCAGGTGGTCGTGGTCAATATGGTCACGTCTGGCTTAAACTTGAACCGATGGATATTTCGGATGATGAAGCCCCAATTTACGAGTTCGTAAACGAAACCGTAGGTGGCTCAGTGCCGAAAGAATACATCCCTGCGGTAGACAAAGGTATCCAAGAGCAAATGGCTCAAGGTGTACTGGCAGGCTACCCATTACTTGGTGTTAAAGCGACTTTATATGATGGTTCATTCCATGATGTGGATTCGAATGAAATGGCATTTAAAATAGCAGGTTCACTGGCTATGAGGCAAGGTGCGCTAGATGCAAACCCTGCACTTTTAGAACCAGTAATGAAGGTTGAAGTACTCACTCCTGAAGCAAACATGGGTGATGTAGTTGGCGACCTAAACCGTCGTCGCGGCATGATCGAAGGCATGGAAGATGCACTTGGTGGCCTTAAGCAAATTAATGCTGTGGTACCACTATCTGAAATGTTCGGTTATGCGACTGCTTTACGATCTGCAACACAGGGCCGTGCCTCATACTCTATGGAGTTTTTGAAGTACGCTGAAGCCTCTAAGCAGGTTGCAGATACAATAATTTCAGCTCGCGCTGTTATATGATTTTAGCTTGTCTGGCTCAATACTGAGTCAGGCTTTAATTTCTTTATTAGGAATTTTTTAAGATGGCAAAAGAAAAGTTTGAA
>NZ_PNDI01000055.1:0-44398 GCF_005887465.1 Pseudoalteromonas sp. S1610
AATACTGTCTGTGCTTAACCCCCCAAAGTTTAATAGCTTAGGATTATGCTTTAGAGAACTCTTCTTTTGATAGCTCACCGTTTTGGTCTGTATCAAGCTCTGAAAACATGCTCATTAGTTTTGCATCAACTGATGCTTCGCTTTGACTGATCGCGCCGTTGCCGTCAACGTCTAGCGTATCAAAGTCGCTTGCTGCAAAAGCAGCTGATGAAGAAGCCAATGCGATAAGTGCTAAAGTTTTATTAATGCTTTTCATAATCAATCTTCCTTCAAAGTTTATGTTTTATGCGATTAAGTGTTTTACTTTAAATCACGTTTCGTTCAATACAACCTGACTATTACAACTTCGATGCCAACAATAAAAAGCAATTTATTTTCAATAAGTTAAACTTAAAATAGCTTTGGGTGGCGTTATTTTACTCATTATTTTGTTGCTTTTTAGCAACACGGAATAAAGCGATAAAATTAAAACCTTAAAAAACAATGGGTTGGTTTTTATAAAAACACCACACGATCAGTGAAAAACCACTAACAAAGCAAGTTAATTAAACAAAAAGGAAGGTGAGTTGAGATTTATTTTTTTATAAATAAAAAATTAAAATTAAAAAACACATTTAAGCTGCTGTTTTTAAACAGTTTAAAAAATAAATTTAAAGTGACGTTGAAAATTTACAGCCGCACAAGGCTATTTGTTGCAAAATGACGAAATCACGTGAGTATACTGAACTTATAATAGAAGCTTGTTCAACTTGATATGCCCTAAACTATTTCAACTTCAAGCGCACTAGGGTCAATAAAATGATCCCCCATTAGCGCTTTCATTTGCTCTTCACTGGCAAATAATCGAATTCCACAACAGATACCGCTAGCATGTTTTTTTACACTGCATATTTGCCCCTCATGCTTAGTATCACCATCAAATACAACCGTACAGCGCATGTCTTTTAACTCATCGAGTTCTTGGGTTGTTTTAATATCAAACATAACTCCGGTGAGCGAAATGTCTTTTATAACCCCTTCAAAGGGAGGCTGCTCATCGGTTAATGTTAACTTAGCAGGAAACAACGTGGGTATGCGTGCTTGTGAGCGCAGCCCAAACAACTGCACTTGTGAAGGGTATTGAATAAACAACAATTTAGCAGGGTGAGAGGCTACAGACATAAGTTGCTGACGAAACGCAATCACGTGCCCGCCACTACCCTCTATAAGCGCTCTTACCACCACCATAACACCATCACGCAGGTAATCACTTGCCATAGGAAGTCGCTTAGCGCTGGGATAGTTTAAAATAATAAATTTGTTTTCTAATAAACCAATAAACTCCGTTTTTACACGTCGGCTACTGGTTGGTGTCAGTATTTCTACATCGACTATGCCACCTGTGACGATTTGGTTTAACTTTTCCAAATTGGTTTTTTGCATAGTTCCTTCCTAGTATTTAAAACATTATCCACGCCAAAATGTTGGGGTAAATAATACTAACAGTGTAAATATCTCTAACCGGCCGAATACCATAGCGACTGTTAGTATCCATTTAGCCGCATCACTAATCGCACCATAATGAGAGGCTACGTCACCCAAACCTGGGCCCAAGTTATTAAGGCAGGCTGCTGTCGCAGAGAATGCAGTAATGTTGTCTAACCCTGTGCCCATTAACGCTAACATTATAATAATAAAGACTAGTGCATAAGCTGAGAAAAAGCCCCATACCGCTTCAACTACTTTGTCAGGTAAGGCCTTACGACCGAGCTTTATTGAATATATAGCTCGAGGATGTACTAGGCGGTTAAGCTCTCGTATCCCTTGCAAGTACAACAAAAACACGCGAACAACTTTCATACCGCCACCGGTAGAACCCGCACAGCCGCCAATAAAGCTCGAAAAAATAAGTAAAATAGGTAAAAACAACGGCCAAGCTGAAAAATTATCTGTGGCAAACCCAGCAGTACTACTAATAGACACCGCTTGAAACAACGCCTGATCGAGGGTTTCATCACCATTTGCATAAACATCATGAGACGAAAGCACAGTAAAGCAAATTACCACCAGCGCTAGCTGAATACATAAGAATACTTTAAATTCAGGGTCACGAATGTACACGCTAATATTACGGCTCGCTACAGCGGCATAATGTAGTGAAAAGTTAATAGCGGCTATAATTAAAAAGAACACACAAATAAAGTTAATTACAGGGCTATCAAAGTGCCCCATTGACGCGTCATAAGTAGAAAAACCACCAATAGCAACTGTAGAAAAGGCATGGCATATAGCGTCAAACCAGTTCATCCCTGCGCTCCAATACGCCAAAGTACACGCAAGAGTAATAGATACGTAAATATACCAAAGGTGCTTAGCTGTATCGGCAATACGCGGGGTCATTTTGGAGTCTTTTACTGGGCCAGGAATTTCAGCTCGGTACAACTGCATACCACCGACGCCAAGCATTGGCAGTATGGCTACTGCTAATACAATGATCCCCATCCCACCAAACCACTGTAATTGCTGGCGATAAAATAATACCGATTTAGGCAAGTATTCTATGCCAGTTAATACGGTCGCCCCTGTGGTAGTTAAGCCTGAGAAAGCTTCAAACACTGCATCGGCCAAAGAGAGGTTGGGTTCTTGTAAAAATATCAGCGGCAATGACGCAAACGCCCCTAGTACCAACCAAAACAAAACCACAATTAAGAAGCCTTCGCGTGCTTTTAAATCACCATGCTCATGCCTATTTGGATAGTAAGCCATTAAGCCAATAATAACGCTAAATATAAAGGCTAAAACAAACGGTACACCTCCGCCATCTTTATAAATTAAAGACACGAGTGCTGGTGGCACCATTGTAATACTAAATAGCGCGACCAGTTGGCCAAGAATTTTTATGATGGTACGAAATTGCATTGAGCGTATCGCTTTTTTATTAGTAAATTAAAATAACTACTGTATGACTCGAAAATTTAATCTGTAGTGATTAAATAGGATGGATGTAAGACTATTACTCTTTGATTGTTAACTCAACTGCGCCGTGACTTAAATCAAAAATATCTTTGCATGCTTGCTGTGCTTGGCGGCTATCAATAGTAATACTCCACTCAATATTTGCCGTAAACTGCTTTTCAATATTAAGTACCTGAAAATTGGTTTTTAAGTGCTGTTCTATTGCGCCTTGCATACTGTATTCACTAAAGCCAACCAGCTCAATGCTGGGTACTTTTACCACTGTGTGTAATTTTGCTAAGGCATTATTAAGTGAGCCACCATAAGCACGAACTAACCCACCGGTACCAAGTTTTATACCACCAAAATATCGTGTTACCACAGCAGTTACTTCACCTAGACCAGAGCCCACCAGCACGTTGAGCATAGGTTTACCGGCGGTGCCATTTGGCTCTCCATCGTCAGAAAAACCATAAACATGGCTTCCACCAGGATTACCCGCAACATGCGCCCAACAATTATGGCGTGCATCACTGTATTTTTCTTCAATGTTTTTAATAAAGGCTTTCGCAGAGTTTAAATCAGGCGTGTGGCCTATATGCACAATAAAGGTACTTTTTTTAATTTCTTCTTGATGAAAAACATCGTCGGCTGGGTATTTATATTCTGACATAGCGCTTACTTGGCTGTTAAATTAAAAATGGGGCCAACAGGCCCCTTTCATGAATAATATAAACTGTTATTAGTTAAATATTAGTCGAGTAATAAATCACGCGTCATATTTTCTAGGCTGTCTTCGTGAACAATAATATTATCTTCAATACGAATGCCGCCAAATGGTTTAAACGCTTCTACTTTTTCCCAGTTAATAAACTGCTTGTTGTCTGTTTGTGCTAAATCACCCAACAAAGAGTCGATAAAGTACAAACCGGGCTCAATTGTAAACACTTGGTTTTTCTCAATTAAGCGAGTGCAGCGTAAAAATGGATGACCCTCTGGTGGTGCCTGATGCGCACCGGTTTCATCACGCATAAAGCCACCTACATCATGTACCTGTGCACCTAAATGATGCCCTAAGCCATGAGGAAAGAAGGTTGAGGTAATTTGACGCTCAACAATTTCAGCTGCAGGTAACTTAACAATATCAAAGTCACTTAGTAACTGTGCAATGCGGTTATGGCAGTCAATATGTAGCTCGCCATACAGTACACCTGGTTTTAAGCTTTTGCCTAACTCAATCTGATGCGCCGTCATTGCTTTAACTAGATCAGCAAACTCGCCTTGCTTTTTAAAGTCGTAGGTACGGGTAATATCTGCAGCGTAACCATTAAAGTTAGCGCCCGCATCAATTAAAAATGAGTTATGTGTTTGCGGTGCTTTTGGCTCAAAATGGGTGTAGTGCAAAATAGCGCAGTTTTCGTTAAGGGCCACAATGTTGCCATATGGCATTTCATTTTCGCTCTGACGCGTTGCCATTAAGTAGGCCTGCTGAATATCAAACTCGCTACCACCATTAAAAAACGCATCACGCGCCGCTTTGTGGCCATCTACTGCAATACGGTTCGCATTACGTAAACATTCAAGTTCATATTGCGTTTTATAAGCACGGTGATAATGAATATAGTTAAGTACTGGCTCAGGATTCATGATGCTAAAACCAAGTGCTTGGGCTACTTCTAGGTATTCACCAATGTAGGCAAATTTAGCTTTATCGTAAGGAAGTAGTTTTTCAACCTGATCAGGCTTTAGTAGCAATTCAATATCGAAGTACTCTGCCCAAAAATCTCTTGGTTCATCAGGTACTTTATGCCAAAAATCAATTGGACGATAAAAAATAAGCTTTGGCTTATCGCTACCATTTACCACAATCCAGCAATGCGGATTATCAATAACCGGTAACCACGCTTTAAAGTGTGGGTTAACTTTAAACGGGTAATACATATCATCTAAAAATTGGCGCTTAGCTTGGCCTGAATGAATGACTAATCCTTCTAACCCTTCTTGCTCACAAATAGTACGTGTACGCTGCTGCAATGTTGCAATATGTTCGGCGTATAATACGGCTAATTTTTCCATAATAAACCCATCTGTTAAATTTAACTTGCTCTGAGTCTACCACTTATAAACAAAGCGCTCAAAAAAGAGGGATAGTTACCGTGTAAATATCCCTCTGCTGTTGTAGATTTATTTTTACTACCCGCCCATGGTCATCTCTAATAGTGGCGCGAGTAAATTCCCCTCTCGGCCAAGGCGAGTGTGATAAACCTGCCGATACGCAAATACGTTTTTTACGTAGTCTCGAGTTTCTCTATATGGAATAAGCTCAACCCATAGCTCTGCGGGCATCGCTTCCTCTGGTAGCCAACGCTTAATTCGGTGATACCCGGCGTTATAGGATGCTGTTGCCAACACCTCGTTACCGTGATTTTTCTTTTTTAAATACTGTAAATAACGGGTACCAAGTCGAATATTGGTTTTTGGCTGATACAAGCGACGGCTAGATACATCGCCTTTGTTAATATATTTTGCGGTGCTTGGTAATAACTGCATTAACCCGCGTGCATTTGCATGAGAACGGGCATCGGGTGCAAATGAGCTTTCTCGACGCGCAATAGCGATACTCCAAGTTAAATCTATTTTGCTACGATTACTGTAGCGCTCAAACATTTCTTGAAACGCAAATGGAAAACGCAAATCAACATAATCCCATGCTTTTATTTTTGCTAGGGTAAATATTGTACTATCAAACCAATCAAGTTCTGCCGCAAGCACTGACGCTGCTAGCTTTTCATCATCTTCAGAAGTGTTGGTTAAATAATTCCATTCACGTCGGGCCGCTGTAAATCGCTCAAGTTCATATAGTGCCTTAGCACGCTTAAAGCCTGGTGCATTACTGACTTTTGTCACTAAGGCTTGATTTACATTGACTGGTAGCTCATTTAAATCAACCGGTAACCCTAAGCGAGCAGCGGCTAAAAAACCGTAATAATCACGGTTAGCGGCTACCTTGCTCCAAATTGCCTTAGCTTTTTCATGCTCTGCGCGTTTGTCATAACTATATGCAAGCCAATACTGTTGCCCTAAGCTAAGGTTTTCTTTTCCGGTAAAAAATGCCGCAATGCCTTCCCAATCTTGAGTTTTAAGCATATTGGCTAGTTGCCATTGCATTAATTTACGGTCTTGACGCGCTTTAGGGACTTTATTTAAATAAAAGCTCGCCTGGCTATGGCCGCTCGACGCTAACGACAGCGCAAAGGTATAATATACCTCCGCCTTTTCATCATCAGCAAAATCAAACATGCCTTCAATTTTTTGCCACGCCTTTAATGCCAGCTCTTTATCACGCCAAATTAAACGCTTAATACCATAAAGCGCTATTTCCCCTTCTTTGGCTGTTTTACGTTTATAGCGGTAAAGGCCTGCAGCAGCACTAGGATCGCGCCTTACCTTGGAATATAAATCAGCTAAATAACGCTCCTTGGCTGGCAATAAGGTTTTTAAATAAGGCAATAAACGATAAGAGCCCCCTTGTGCCGCTAAAGTAACACGCTGCCACACAACATCAGGGGTTAAATAACCATTTTGTCGCCAACGCTCAAAAAGCCCGTCACATTCACTAGGTTGTGACTCGCCTACCGTCCAAATGTCGGTTACCTGCGAGAGTATTGCTTTTTTAGGCGCTCCTAAATCAAGCTGATAACTAAGATGGGTACAACTAAGCTCAGTGTCAGAGGTTTCACGGTAGTTTTTAATAAATGCTGCTTTTTTATTTCTGCGCTTTAAATAATTTAACCATGCTTTGCGCACTGGCCACTCTAATGGCGTGTGTTCATAAATAGTGAGGAAGTTTTCTATTTCTGTTTGGTGTTTTAAACTGGGGTAGCGCTGCCAATAGGCTTTTTCTACATAGGGCTTAAGTGGGTGAGACAATGAGTCTACCGCTTCTTTAAAGCTATTGTAATCACCATAGCGGGCTTGTTTTTCTGCATCTAAAAATGCATCAAGTTCGGTATTTGCGTTGGCAGAGGGAAAAGATAAAAATAGAGTCGCTGCCGCTACGCTTAATAAATATTTTTTCATAATGTCCTTTAGGGCATAGTTACCTTCAAGGCTGACAAGAGTGTGGCTATGGGTAAATAAAAAAACAGCGCAGGCACTGTAACTCTATTTTATTTACTTTGATAAAACCCAAGCTATAAACACCAAGACAGCGCAATAAAATGAATAAAGAAAACTTTCAAACCCACCTTAGCACCAAACCAGCTATATTTTAACCAGACGTTTGTAACCAAGATAAATTTTTCGTTGCATTTTTAAATTAAAGCAAGCACACTGGTCTGAATATGAACTCATCGTACCAGTCTTAGTTCATCAACTAGGGAGAATAATAATGTTATATAAAAGCGATTCCTTTGAAGTTAGCTTCGTGAAGGAAAACATCGCCGAGTTTAAGTTTTGTGCTACAGGTTCTGTAAACACATTATCTCAACAAACTCTTTCAGATTGCGCGGCAGCATTAAAAGAATTAGCCGCTAACACTGATATTAAAGGCATGATTTTTACCAGTGATAAAGACCACTTTATTATTGGTGCCGATATCTTCGAATTTTTACCTACTTTTACTAAGCCTGAAGCAGAATTAGTAACGTGGATCAAAGATGCAACTGACGTTTTTGATGCAATTGAAGACTTACCATTCCCAACACTCAGTGTTATAAACGGCTTGGCGCTTGGCGGCGGCTGTGAGTGGGCACTTGCTACCGATTATCGTGTTGCAAGTGACTCAGCAAAAATGGGCTTACCAGAAGTTAAATTAGGCATAATGCCTGGTTTTGGCGGTACAGTGCGCCTTCCGCGCATTATTGGTGCCGATAACGCGATGATGTGGATCACCACAGGTAACGAAAATCGCGCTGCTGACGCCCTTAAAGTAGGTGCATTTGACGCGGTAGTTAGTGCCAACAAACTGCAAGAGTCAAGTTTAGCAACACTAAAATTAGCGATTGCTGGCAAACTAGATTGGCAAGCAAAACGCGCTGTAAAATTACAACCGCTTAAATTAAACCGTGTTGAGCAAGGCATGAGCTTTGCAATGGCAGAAGGTATGGTAATGGGTAAAACCAAAGGCCACTATCCTGCTCCAGTTATGGCAGTTCGCACTATTAAAGCAGCAGCAAACAGCTCACGCGCCGAAGCAATGGCAATTGAAAATGCCAACTTTGCAAAACTAGCACGTACTAGTGAAGCTGCTGCTCAAACGGGTATCTTTTTAGCAGACCAATACATTAAAGGTAAAGCACGTAAATTTGCTAAACACAGCGATGTAGAAATTAAACAAGCGGCAGTATTAGGCGCAGGTATTATGGGTGGCGGTATTGCATACCAATCTGCTTATAAAGGCACACCAATCATAATGAAAGACATCCAACAGGATGCGCTAGATTTAGGTATGGGTGAAGCATCTAAACTATTAGGTGCAAAAGTGAAGCGCGGCCACATGCCGATGGAAAAAATGCTAGCAACGCTTAGCAAAATCAAGCCAACGCTTAACGATGCAGACCTACAAAACGCCAACATTATTGTTGAAGCCGTAGTAGAAAACCCTAAAGTGAAGCAAGCCGTACTTGCTGATCTTGAAAAGAATATGCCAGAAGGCACGGTACTTACGTCAAATACATCGACTATTTGTATCGACCTACTTGCAGAAGCGCTTGATAAGCCAGAAAACTTCTGTGGTATGCACTTTTTCAACCCAGTACCAAAAATGCCATTAGTAGAAATTATCCGTGGTGCAAAAACTTCAGATAAAACGATTAATGCCGTGGTTGATTACGCACTTAAACTAGGTAAATCACCGATTGTTGTTAACGATTGCCCAGGCTTTTTTGTAAATCGTGTTTTATTCCCTTACTTTGCTGGATTTAGCAAATTAGTGGTTGAAGGCGCTAACTTTGCAAAAGTAGATAAAGTAATGGAAAACGTATTTGGCTGGCCAATGGGCCCGGCTTACCTACTTGATGTTGTAGGTATTGATACGGCTTATCATTGTACTGGTGTAATGGCAGACGGTTTCCCTGAGCGTATGGCACGTGCAGATAAAGACCCAGTGACTGTTTTTGCTAACGAAAAACGTTTTGGTCAAAAGAACAAAGCAGGTTTCTATAAGTACGAAACAGATCGTCGCGGTCGTCTTAAAAAATCTCATGACCAAACAGCGATTGAACTACTTGCACCTATCACAGACGCACCAAAAGAATTTGATAAACAAGAAATCATTGACCGTTGTATGATCCCAATGATCAACGAAGTACTACTTTGTTTACAAGAAGGCATTGTTGCTTCTCCTCAAGAAGCTGATATGGCACTTGTATATGGTGTTGGTTTCCCTCCATTTAGAGGCGGCGCGTTCCGTTACTTAGATCAAACAGGTTTAGCTAACTTTGTAGCAACTGCTGACAAATATGCTCACCTAGGTGCGATTTACCAAGTATCAGAGCAAACTCGCAAGTGGGCTGAAGAAGGCCGTGTTTTCTATAAGGTGGAAGGTTAATATCATGAATAATCCAGTAATTGTAGATTGTATCCGCACACCAATGGGTCGCTCAAAGGGCGGCGTATTCAAGCACAAACGTGCGGAAGACTTAAGCGCTCATTTAATGAAAGGCTTATTAGAACGTAATCCGGCAGTTGACCCTGCGTCAATTGACGATATTTATTGGGGCTGTGTACAGCAAACATTAGAGCAAGGCTTTAACGTTGCACGTAACGCATCTCTACTTGCAGGCATTCCACATTCAGTGCCAGCAACCACAGTTAACCGTTTATGTGGCTCATCAATGCAAGCATTGCATGACGCTGCTCGCGCAATTATGACTGGCGCTGGCGACACATACCTAATTGGTGGTGTTGAGCACATGGGTCACGTACCTATGACTCACGGTAACGACTTTCACCCTGGCCTAGCTACATCAATTGCACAAGCATCTGGCTCTATGGGTTTAACCGCTGAGTACCTTGCAACACTTCACGGTATTAGCCGTGAGCAACAAGATGAGTTTGCTTACCGCTCGCATCAACGTGCACATGCTGCAACAGTTGAAGGCCGTTTCCGCCGCGAAATTTTAGCAATGGAAGGTCACGATGCTGACGGTTCACTTATTCTTGTTGAAGATGATGAAGTAATTCGTCCAGAAACAACGGTTGAAGGTTTATCGCAGCTGCGTCCAGTATTTAACCCTGCTACGGGTTCTGTTACTGCGGGTACATCTTCTGCACTTTCTGACGGCGCATCAGCTATGTTAGTAATGAGCGAAGAAAAAGCAAAAGAATTGGGCTTACCAATTCGTGCACGTATTCGCGCTATGGCTGTTGCCGGTTGCGATCCATCAATCATGGGTTACGGCCCAGTACCTGCAAGTAAAAAAGCATTAGCACAAGCCGGTATTACCATTGATGACATTGACGTAGCTGAGCTAAACGAAGCATTCGCAGCACAATCACTACCTGTGCTTAAAGACTTAGGCTTAGCTGATGTAGTTGACGAAAAAGTTAACTTGAATGGCGGCGCTATTGCACTTGGTCACCCTCTGGGCTGTTCGGGTTCACGTATTAGCACCTCGCTTATTCACTTAATGGAAGACAAAAACGCAAAATACGGTTTGGCAACTATGTGTATTGGTTTAGGCCAAGGCATTGCCACTGTATTTGAACGTGTTCAAGACTAATTAGTTTTTAACATGTAAAACCATCTTGGTGATTAAAAGGCGAACTAGCGCAAGTTAGTTCGCCTTTTTTATGCCACCAGCTTTTGCAGGTTTAAAATGAATAATGTGATCGGGTGCATTAAACTTATTTCAGATTATCTATTAATAAGTTGAGCTGTTTTGTTATACGTAAAATAGTTAACCAACAGCTTTATTTACGCTAAACTACCCGACCTAACCAAGCCGCGACTATTTTTACAGGTAATTTTTATGAGCTTTGATAACCCCGATCACCAATTAGATGCCATCGGCCTTCGTTGCCCAGAGCCGGTGATGATGGTACGCGCTGCGATTCGTAAAATGAGCGATGGTGAAACACTGCTTATTATTGCCGACGACCCTTCAACCACCCGCGACATTCCCAGCTTTTGTACCTTTATGGATCACACGCTAGTGGCTAAAGAAGTTGAAGAATCACCGTATAGGTATGTGGTGAAGAAAGGGTTGTAATCAGCTATCAGCTATCAGCTATCAGCTATCAGCTAAAAATTAAAAAACCGTGTTTGTTAAATCAAGCACGGTTTTTTATTTTATATTTAAGCTAACGACTGACTGCTTATAGCTTACTGCTCTTACTTCTTAGTTATCGTTACTTGCGGCTTATCGTAGTCACTAAAATCAATGCTGACTATGTACGACCCTTTGATTGCGGGTGTGTAGCTAAAGTAATTATAAATGGTATTACAATCGGCGCGCGTTGATTGGCCAAGTGTTAGGCTTTGTCCTGATGGCTGTGAATCGCTGTAGCCACAGTTAAAACCTTCACTAAAATCTGCATCGGCTATTTTAAACTCGTACACTTTACCTGGGGTCGAAAATTTAACTTGGGCTTGGTAAAGCGAAGGGCCGACTTGTTTAAATTGATATTGAGGTTCTGCATCCCATAATGTGAAATCCCCTCTTAAATAAATACTGCGATCCAATGCTTGCTGCGGCAACACGTCGTTAATCGAAATTTGGCTGGTACAGGCCGTAAGTAAACCAGCCATTGCTAACGTTAAAATTCGTTTTATAGAGATCATCATTTGTATCCTTTGCATACAGTGAATACTAAAAAGCCAGCATAATGCTGGCTTTTTAAATAGCTATAAGCTGTTATTTTTGTAATACAGAAATATCTGCAATTTCTAAAAATAACCCGCTAAGCTGGCTTAAAAGCGCAAGACGGTTTTGCTTAACAGCTTCATCGTCAGCCATTACCATGACATTGTCAAAAAAGTTATCAACACTCTCACGAATGCCTGCTAATTGGCTCAATGCCTCTTGGTAGTTTCCATCGCTGTACAGTGGTGCTAAATCAGTGGCAAATTTTGCAACTTGCGAAGCCAATACTTTTTCAGCATCATCACTGAGTAAGCTCTGATCGACATTGCCTTGGCTTGTAATATCATTCTTAGCCAGAATATTACTTACACGCTTATTAGCCGCTGCAAGCGATTCTGCGGCGTCTAATGTACGGAAATGACTTACGGCTTTAACTCGGCGATCAAAGTCAACAGGCTTCGTTGGACGACGCGCTAGTACGGCTTGAATCACATCTACTTCAATGCCTTCGTCTTGATACCAAGCACGGAAGCGCCCTAGCATAAAGTCAAACACATCCGTTGATACATTTAGGTTAGTCAGCTTTTCACCAAACAAGGTTTGTGATTTAGCAACCAGGTCTAAAATATCAAGCGGTAGCTGTTTTTCTACCATGATACGTAATGCACCAATAGCAGCACGACGAAGTGCAAATGGGTCTTTATCACCTTTTGGTGCTTGGCCTATGCCAAAAATACCCACCAGCGTATCAAACTTATCGGCAATGGCGACTGCACAACTGATCACATTAGTTGGTAAGTTATCACCGGCAAAACGTGGCATGTATTGCTCGTTCTGTGCCACTGCAACTTCTTCTGCTTCACCATCGTGACGCGCGTAATGCATTCCCATTACACCTTGTACGTCGGTAAATTCCATTACCATTTCGGTCATTAAGTCTGTTTTACTTAATAAGCCTGCACGCGCTGCTAGCTCTTTGTCGGCACCAAGTTGCTCGGCAATGTAACCTGCCAGTTCACTAATACGCTGTGACTTGTCTTTAAGCGTACCAAGTTGTTTTTGGAACAATACGCTATCAAGAGATTCTAAACGGCTTTCTAATGTTTTCTTTTTATCGGTTTCAAAGAAGAACTGTGCATCGGCTAAACGCGGGCGCACTACTTTTTCGTTACCAGAAATAACCACACTAGGATCTTTACTTTCGATGTTAGAGACAAACAAAAACTTATTTAAAAGTTTGCCGTCTTGATCTAATAACGGGAAGTATTTCTGATCGTCCTTCATAGTGTAAATAAGCGCTTCAGCAGGTACATCTAAAAATGCTTCTTCAAATGTGGCTGTTAGCGTTACTGGCCATTCTACCAATGAAGTAACTTCTTCAAGTAAGTCTTCATCCATAGCAACAACGGCATTTACTGCTTTGGCTGCGTCTTCTATTTGCGCGCGAATCTGTGTTTTACGCTGTTCGTAGTCAGCAATAACGTAAGCTGATTTAAGTACATCAAACACCTCATCAGCATGATCAATGCTAATTTTTTCAGGGTGATGAAAACGATGACCTTGCAGTTGATTACTCACTTGCTTACCAAGAATTTCACCTTCAACAAGTTCACTACCGAATAAAATAGTCACGGTATGCACAGGGCGAATAAATTGTGTTTTATTCGCACCCCAACGCATTGGTTTAGGGATAGGTAGTTTAGCTAGCGCTTTGCTTATAGCGTCGGTCATTAACGTTTTGGTTTCTTGCCCTGCTACTTTAGCAATATGCAATAACCATGCGCCCTTATCTGTTTCTAGTGTTTGCGCATCTTTTACTTCAATACCACAGCCACGAGCCCAACCCATGGCTGCTTTAGTTGGGTTACCCTCAGCATCAAAAGCGGCTTTAGTTGCAGGGCCACGTTTTTCAACTTCTTTGTCCTGTTGTTTAGCTTCAAGTGCTTTTACTTGTAAACCTAAACGACGAGGCGATGCATACCAGTTCACACCTTGGTGACCTAGTTCTAGACTTTCTAATTCTGCTGTTAAGTTTGCAGCAAAGGCTTCGGCTAATTTACGAAGTGCTTTTGGTGGCAACTCTTCGGTGCCAATTTCTACTAATAAATTTTCTGCTGACATGCTTACTTATCCTTACACAGCGGGAAACCAAGTGCTTCACGTGCATCGTAATAACTTTGTGCACACGCTTTTGATAACGCACGAACGCGTAAAATATAACGTTGACGCTCGGTTACTGAAATAGCATGGCGTGCGTCTAATAAGTTAAATGCGTGCGATGCTTTCATTACTTGCTCGTAGGCTGGTAATGGTAGGCTTGCTTCAATTAGCTTTTGGCTCTCAGCTTCACATTTATCAAACTGTTCAAATAAGTCGGCTACGTTTGCATGTTCAAAGTTATAGGTTGATTGCTCAACTTCATTTTGATGGAACACATCACCGTAAGTTACGCGCCCAAATGGACCGTCTGCCCATACAAGGTCGTAAATGCTATCTACGCCTTGAATGTACATTGCTAAACGCTCTAAGCCGTAAGTAATCTCACCCGTTACCGGTGAGCATTCTAAACCGCCCACCTGCTGGAAGTAAGTAAACTGCGTTACCTCCATACCATTTAACCAAATTTCCCAACCTAGGCCCCACGCACCTAATGTAGGTGATTCCCAGTTATCTTCTACAAAGCGAACTTCGTCAGTTAGGGTATCAATACCTACAGCAGCTAAAGAACCTAAGTAAAGCTCTTGAATATTGTCTGGAGATGGTTTTAACACAACTTGGAATTGGTAGTAATGTTGTAAGCGGTTTGGGTTCTCACCGTAACGGCCATCGGTAGGACGACGACACGGTTGAACGTATGCGCTCGACATCGGCTCTGGGCCAATTGATTTTAAAAATGTTTGCGGGTGAAATGTCCCTGCGCCCACTTCCATGTCAAGTGGTTGAATAATGACACAGCCTTGCTGTGCCCAATAATCCTGTAAAGCCAGGATCAAACCTTGAAAGGTTTTAACGTCATATTTTTGCATATTTGGCTTTTTACTATCTGAGAAGTAGCGTGAAAATTACCCTCAGTATACCTTGTGCACACTCAGGTTTTAAGCAGTTTGTGCGTTTGAAAAAATAAAAAAGGAGCCTAGGGCTCCTTTTTTGTGATTACGATAATGTTTTATACGTCTAAGTTAACCACACGCAATGCGTTCGTTTCAATAAACTCACGACGCGGCTCAACTTGATCGCCCATTAAAGTGGCAAATAATTGATCCGCTGCAACAGCATCTTCAATTGTTACTTGCAACATACGGCGTGCGCTAGGATCCATGGTGGTTTCCCAAAGCTGATTTGGATTCATTTCACCCAGTCCTTTATAGCGTTGAATGTAGATCCCGCGCTTAGACTCTGCGATCAACCATTCCAATGCATCCACAAAGTTATCAACAGGTTTTGTTTTCTCACCACGTTGGATATATGCACCCTCTGTGATGATATTAGCAATGTTTTTACCTGTTACAGCAATGCGTTGGTAGTCTCTTGATGTAATAAAGTCATAATGAAGTACGTGTGCTTTATCCACACCATGCTGACGAATATTCACAACTGGATAATACAAGTTACGCTCTGTATCGTGCTCAGTTCCCGCATGGAAAATAGTTGCATCTTCATCACGTTCAATTAAGTCATCAACCAGCTCTTTAGTCCAAGCAATTACCTTAGCTTCGTCTGAAAGGTCTTCTTTTTTCAGCTCACTTTGGTAAATCAAACGGTTCATAACTGTGTTCGGATACTTACGCTTTAAGCGCTCGATAACTTTAACCGTGTTTTGATAATCGTGAACAATTGACTCTAATGCTTCACCATCAACCGCTTCAGCACTATCACTAGTGTACAGTGCTGCATTGCTTAGCGCTAAAGATGTAAGATAATCAACTAATGCTGGATCATCTTTAATATAACGCTCTTGCTTGCCTTTTTTCACTTTATAAAGTGGAGGCTGAGCAATATAAATATAACCACGTTCAACAATTTCCGGCATTTGACGATAGAAGAATGTTAGTAGCAAAGTACGAATGTGAGAACCATCCACGTCGGCATCGGTCATAATTATGATACGGTGATAACGTAATTTCTCAGGGTTATATTCGTCACGGCCAATACCACAACCTAGTGCAGTAATTAGCGTTGCCACTTCTTGTGAAGAAAGCATTTTATCAAAACGTGCTTTTTCTACGTTTAAGATTTTACCTTTAAGCGGAAGAATCGCTTGATTCTTACGGTTACGACCCTGCTTGGCTGAACCGCCAGCTGAGTCACCCTCCACTATGTATAGTTCAGATTGGGCTGGATCTTTTTCTTGGCAATCCGCTAGTTTACCCGGTAAACCAGCTAAATCCATAGCACCTTTACGGCGTGTCATTTCACGTGCTTTACGAGCGGCTTCACGCGCGCGTGCTGCATCAATAATTTTGCCAACAACAATTTTTGCATCCATTGGGTTTTCTAATAAAAACTCAGTGAATTTTTCAGCCATTGCTTGCTCTACAGCAGACTTAACTTCACTAGATACTAGCTTGTCTTTTGTCTGTGATGAGAATTTAGGATCAGGCACTTTAACACTAACAACAGCCGTTAAGCCTTCACGAGCATCATCGCCCGTTGCGTTACTTGTTGTTTTAGCCTTTTTGTTAAAGCCTTCTTTTTCCATGTAGTTATTCAGCGTACGTGTTAGCGCAGATCTAAAACCAGCTAAGTGAGTACCACCATCACGTTGTGGAATGTTATTAGTAAAACAGTAAATGTTTTCTTGGAACGCATCATTCCACTGCATTGATACTTCTACACTAATACCGTCTTCTTCACGTTCGTGAGTAAAGTGGAATACCCCTTTGTGTACAGGCGTTTTATTACGGTTTAAGTATTCAACGAACGCTCTAATACCACCTTCGTATTTAAAATGGTCACTCTTATTTTCTTCGCGCTCATCATTTAAAATGATGCTCACACCTGAGTTCAAAAACGATAACTCGCGTAAACGCTTAGCTAAAATATCGTAATGGAAATCTAGGTTAGTAAACGTTTCTGCACTTGGCCAAAAACGTAACTCAGTACCGGTTGTTTCAGAATCACCAATAGCTGCAAGTGGTGCATCTGGAACACCCATAGTGTAAAACTGCTCGTAAAGTTTCCCTTCACGACGAATAGTTAGTTTTAACTTTTCTGATAATGCATTTACTACCGATACACCAACACCGTGTAAGCCACCTGATACTTTATAAGAGTTATCATCAAACTTACCACCAGCGTGTAATACCGTCATAATAACTTCAGCTGCAGATACACCTTCTTCTTCATGTATAGAAGTAGGAATACCACGGCCGTTATCTCTTACAGATACCGAACCGTCTAAGTGAATTGTGACAAATATATCATCACAGTGACCGGCTAAGGCCTCATCGATAGAGTTATCAACGACCTCAAACACCATGTGGTGTAAGCCCGTACCATCATCGGTGTCCCCTATATACATACCAGGACGCTTTCTTACTGCATCTAATCCTTTAAGTACTTTAATACTCGACGAATCATAATTCTCAGACATGGTTAATCCCACTTATCTTGTTATTAGGTTGCCATGTTTCACGTGGAACATTTTTAGTTCTCGTTTCATGGGTTCCACCACAGCAGAAATACTTTCAGATAAAATTGAAGAAATAAATATTTGAGAACTGCAATGAGTCAATAACTGACCCACTTTCTCTTTTGTATCTTCGCTTAGCTCTGAAGGTAAATCATCTATTAGCAATATAGATTGCTTATCTGTCTCTGACTCAATCAAACTATTTTGCGTTACTTTTAACGCATACAACAATAGCTTTAATTGCCCGCGTGAGAATACATTCTCAACGCTGCTGCCAGCGACACTAAAACTAAAATCAGCCTTATGAGGGCCTTTACTAGTAAAGCCTTGACGAGCATCTCGCTCAAAGCTTTGCTCTAACGCATCAGAAAGAGATTCGGCCTCTTTCCAGCCTGCATTAAAGCTAATTTCTAGATCGCGTATTAGCGTTAATTCTGCACACATTTTATCAAAAAACTGCTGCTTAAACCTAGTTATATACGCGATTCTTAATTTATTTATTTGTTCAGCCAGTCTAACAAATTCTTTGTCCCAAAACTTGATTTGGTCAAAATAATTCTTAGGCTTAGATTTCAACAATGCATTGCGCTGTTTTAGCACTTTATTAAATGATTGCCATAAGAAAAAAAACTCACGTTCCACGTGGAACAAACCTAAGTCTAAAAATTTTCTGCGCTCTTTAGGGCCACCAAAAAATAATGAATAGCTTTCTGGTGTAATAACTTGCACTGGCATAAGTTGAGCAAGTTCAGATACTTTTCGACTCGCCTTACCCTGTATTTTTAAATTGGTTTCACCCGTTTGGGTTTTACTTATCCCTATTGGAATAGATAAATCGTGTAACGCTTTTCGGCCATGAATAACAAACTGATCTTGTTGATGAGCGATGATGCTTTTATGTTTAGAGGTTCGGAAAGATTTGCCGTGAGAAAGGTAATAAATAGCCTCTAAAAGGCTGGTTTTTCCGCTGCCGTTTTCACCATAAATTATATTAACGCCGTTAACTGGTTCTAGCGTCAGTGCCTCAATATTACGAAAATATTTGAGGCTCAAATGACTTAAGCTCATTATGTATTTATAATCTTATAAACGCATTGGCATAACAACGTACATAGCTTCTTCATCGCCGGCACCTTCTATAAGTGCACTACTGTTTGAATCGGCAAGGGTAAATAATACATCTTCGGTTTTTAATGTATTTAATACATCTAATACATAAGAGACATTAAAGCCTATTTCTAGGTCATCACCCTCGTACATTACTTCAACCACTTCTTCAGCTTGCTCTTGCTCTGGATTGTTGGCTGTAATTTTTAATAAACCGTTTGATAAATTTAAGCGTACACCACGAAACTTTTCGTTCGATAAAATCGACACACGCTGGAAGGCATTACGAAGCCATTCACGATTCGCGGTAATTACCTTATCGCCACCGCGCGGTAAAACACGACGATAATCAGGGAAGCGACCATCAACTAATTTACTCGTAAAGGTAAATTCAATATCAATAATACGAATATGGTTGGCACCAAACTGAATAGTTACCAGCTCTTGATCAGCAACCATTAGACGCATAATTTCTTGCACACCTTTGCGCGGTATAATTAATTGGCGCTGTGTATTTAACGACTGACCTAGTTGTTTTTGTGCAATAGCTAAACGATGCCCATCAGTGGCAACTGTTTTTATATCGCTGTTATCAACTTCAAACGACATGCCGTTTAAGTAATAACGCACATCTTGGTTTGCCATTGAGAAGTGTGTGCTTTCAAGTAATTTACGTAATTCTAAACGCGTTAGTTGAAACTCAACTTCACCATCCCACTGCTCTAAATTAGGAAAATCTTCAGCAGCTAAAGTGGTCAATGAAAAACGACTTTTCCCACTGGTTAAAAGTAACTGATGGTCTTGCAAGCTTAAAGTAAGATCAGAACCATCCGGTAAACTTTTACAAATATCGAGTAATTTTTTAGCCGGTAATGTGAGTTTAGTATCGGCAACATCGTCACCTACAAATACACTCGCCACTAACTCAATTTCAAGGTCTGTTCCTGTCATTGAAAGCTGGCCATTTTCTACCACGAGCAATACGTTAGATAAAATAGGTAACGTATGCTTGCGCTCAATGGCACCCGATACTTGTACCAATGGTTTTAAAAATTGTTCTCTTGATATTGTTATTTGCATAATAAAGTCAGCCCTAAGATGACAATGTTCTTATTAAGTTTTGGTAATCTTCTTTAATCTCGTGGCTTTCGTCACGTAATGATTTAACTTTGCGACACGCGTGCAGTACTGTTGTATGGTCGCGCCCACCAAAGGCATCCCCAATCTCAGGTAAGCTGTGATTAGTGAGTTCTTTAGATAGTGCCATGGCAACTTGGCGAGGCCTTGCTATAGAGCGGCTACGGCGCTTAGACAGTAAATCAGATACACGTATTCTATAGTATTCAGCAACCGTACGTTGAATGTTGTCGATGGTGACTAGTTTGTCTTGCAGCGCTAATAAATCACGCAGTGCTTCTTTTACAAAGTCGATAGATATTGGGCGGCCGGTAAAGTTTGCGTTAGCAATTACACGGTTTAATGCCCCTTCAAGCTCACGTACGTTTGAGCGTAATTTTTTAGCAATAAAAAATGCCACTTCATGCGGTAAGTTAATTTTACTTTGCTGGGCTTTTTTCATCAAAATAGCAACGCGGGTTTCAAGCTCTGGCGGCTCAATCGCGATGGTTAATCCCCAACCAAAACGAGATTTAAGGCGATCTTCAACCCCTTCAATCTCTTTAGGGTAACGGTCAGAGGTTAAAATAATTTGTTGGTTACCTTCTAATAATGCATTAAAGGTATGAAAGAATTCTTCTTGAGAACGTTCTTTATTAGCAAAAAATTGAATGTCATCAATCATTAATGCATCAACACTACGGTAATAACGCTTAAACTCTTCAATCGCATTATTTTGCAGTGCTTTAACCATGTCTTGAACGAAACGTTCTGAATGCATGTAAACAATTTTAGCATCGGGCTTATTGGCCATAATACCGTTGCCTACCGCATGTAATAAATGCGTCTTACCTAAGCCTGTACCACCGTAAATAAATACAGGGTTAAATGCAGAGCCAGGGTTGTCTGCTACCTGAGTGGCAGCCGCTTTTGCTAATTGGTTAGATTTACCCTCAACAAAACTATCAAAGGTATAGTTTTCTTTAATGTTTGATTTATAACCAGATTTAGGAGCTGGCTCTACAACCGGTTTTTGTTCTCGAGGCGGTTGTTTTGCCGTTGATTGCGTGCTTGGGGCTGATTGTGTTTCAACCACTGGTGCAGCTTGTGCATTTAATAGCGGCTTGCTACCTACATCAAAGCGTAACTCGGGTGCTTCTACACCACAAATTTCTACCAATAATTCATTTATTCTATTTAAGTACTTCTCTCTCACCCAATCAAGTACGAAACGATTAGGCGCATAAATCGTCAAGGTATCTTCGGTACTTTCTGCTTGAAGTGGTCTGACCCACATACTGAATTGCTGCGAAGGCAATTCATCCTGCAATACATATAAACAACTTTGCCAAACCGACAGATACACAGTAAAACTCCCAGAGATATAATTTTTATTCCCGCACATCAATAATGATTCAAAAATCACACCTGTATTGCGTTTAAATGGCTCAATAAGCAGCCCAAGACCGACTATTATGAATGCACTTTATCCACAAGTAAAAGATTGATTTTTGTAAAATTGTTGATATCGATGTATAAATATAATAACAGACTGATTTAAATAGCTTTTTATTTTAAAGCTTGATTAGAGATCATAACAAAACTGGCAGCAGATCGCGACCACAATTTACGATCTAATTTACTTTTCCCATGCTTTTATTCACTTTTTATACAGGGGCTGTGGAAAACTTCTTATTTATGATGATCCTATCGGATCATGAAAATTGATCATAAATAAACATGCTTTACGCACTCTATTATGATTGACTTTTCGTCACTTCATCTATAATATCTCGCGCTCGCAATGGCACCTGTGCCAGGATCGCGACCTGCATAGGATGTTTTAACTTTAACCGATCGGATGAGATTGTTATGAAAAGAACTTTTCAACCTAGCGTTTTAAAACGCAAACGTACACACGGTTTCCGTGCTCGTATGGCAACTGTAAATGGCCGTAAAGTATTAGCTCGTCGCCGTGCTAAAGGCCGCAAAGTTCTTTCTGCTTAATTTATAAGTGGAAGACTTTAGCTTTGGCAGGGAGTTACGTCTGTTAACTCCCTCGCATTACTCTCGCATATTTAACGAACCCGCTCGGGCTGCAACTCCTTTCTTTACCTTATTAGCAAAACCAAGTGACCAGTCAAAACCTAGGTTAGGCCTTACTGTTGCTAAAAAACGTGTAAAAAAGGCATGTCAACGAAACCGTATTAAACGTCTTGCTCGCGAAAGTTTTCGTTTAAATCAACACACACTCGATAATATTGATATTGTGTTGATGGTTAAAAGTGGCATTGATGAACAGTCTAATGAAGAATTAACCAAACAACTTACAAAGCTGTGGCGTAAGATTAATGAACGCTGCAAACCTGGTGCCCCTAAACCGCCACCATTTAAAAAACGCCCAAACAAATCAGCTAAATCGACTAAACAAACCCAATAGCAATAGAATTACAGGGTTAATTAAGGTATCTTTAGCTCACCTTTTAATCATGCGTTTAAAATCTCATAGTGAGTCTTTAAATACATGGTATCTATTCACTAAACATAACGTAGGGGCATGTACAACATGAGGTTACTTAAACCACTTGCTGCTTTACCAACACGTTGTTTAGTTTTATTTATCCGCGGTTATCAAAAGTGGATTAGCCCGCTATTAGGTCCGCATTGTCGTTTTAATCCAACGTGCTCTAGTTACGCTATTCAAGCAATTAATTTGCATGGATCGGTAAAAGGGTGTTGGTTAGCTGTTAAACGCATATTAAAATGCCATCCTTTACATTCAGGCGGAGACGACCCCGTTCCTGAAAAATTAACCCGTATTAACCACCAACACGAGAAATAAGAGCTGTTATGGAATCGCAACGCACGTTTTTATTCATCGGCCTAATGCTAGTGTCGTTTTTATTATTTCAAGAGTGGAATAATGACTACAACACACCAAAAGCCGATCCTAGTGCCACTACACAAACACTAAAAGCAAATTCACCAGAATCAGATGATTATGTTCCAGCTTCATCAGACTCAGGTTTACCTGCTTCAACAACTTTAGCTAAACGCGCTGTTATAAATATTACAACAGACGTGTTTAAGGTAAAAATTGACACCAAAGGTGGTGACATTGTTGAAACAGACTTAATTGATTATAAAGAAACCAAAGGCAGTGATGTTCCTTACATGCTACTTGGTGAGTTTGATGGTAAACAATACTTTTCACAAAGTGGTTTAATTGGTTTAAATGGACCAGATGCATCAGCGAATGGTCGTCCTACTTACCAATCAGAACAAACTTCTTATACTTTAACGGGTGATGAACTTCGTGTTCCTCTTCAGTTTACTGATAGTAACGGTGTAAGTTTCACTAAAACCTATGTATTCAAAAAGGGTCAATATGATGTTGGCTTAGAATATAAAGTTAACAACACCACTAGCTCGCCAGTACAAGTTCAGCTTTACACACAAATAAAGCGTACCGTACAAGAAAAAGGCAGCATGGTTGATCAAAACTATTTAGGGGCTGCATACGGTACTGATGAAGAACCATACGAAAAGTATAGTTTTTCAGATATGGCCGATAAAAACCTAAACATAAACACCCAAGGTGGTTATGTTGCCTTTATACAGCATTACTTTGTAAGTGCTTGGGTACCAATGCAAGATCAAGCAAATACACTTTATAGTTTAATCACTAAAAGTAACGCGGCTATTATTGGTGTTAAAGACGAAGCGGTAAATGTTCAAGCTGGTAGTGAGCAAGTACTTACTGCGACTTATTACATGGGCCCTAAAGAGTCAGATAAACTTGAAGCGATTCACACTGACTTAGACTTAACCGTTGATTACGGTTGGTTATGGTTTATTTCTCAACCTTTATTTGTGCTATTAAAATGGTTACACAGTATTTTAGGTAACTGGGGTGTAGCAATTATTGCCATCACTATTATTGTTAAATCATTAATGTACCCACTGACTAAAGCACAGTACACCTCAATGGCTAAAATGCGTGCATTACAGCCTAAGATGAAGGCGCTAAAAGAAAAGTATGGCGATGATCGTCAAAAATTCGGCCAAGCGACGATGGAAATGTACCGTAAAGAAAAAGTAAACCCTATGGGTGGCTGTTTCCCTATTTTACTGCAAATGCCAATCTTCTTAGCCTTGTTCTATGTATTCTTAGAGTCTACAGAACTTCGTCACGCTGAATTTGTACTTTGGCTAACTGACCTTTCTGCGAAAGACCCATACTACGTATTACCAATCTTATTTGGTGCGAGTATGTTTGTAACGCAAAAACTACAACCTATGACGGTTACCGATCCAATGCAGCAAAAAATGATGACCTTTATGCCGGTTATCTTCTCTGTGTTCTTCTTATGGTTCCCATCTGGTTTAGTACTTTACTGGTTAGTGTCTAACCTTATCTCTATTGTCCAGATGTTAATCATCTACCGTGGCATGGAAAAGAAAGGTATTAAAGTAAGGGGCGATTAATCCTCCCTACTTATATAAAGGCGACTTAGGTCGCCTTTTTTATTGCCAATTTTTTATAACAGCATTCGCGAGTGCCTATTTGATAGGTTACAATACCGCCATTACGTTATTTAAGTTGGCAAATAAACCGCATGATCAATCACGATACAATTGCAGCACAAGCCACTGCCCCAGGCCGAGGCGGTGTTGGTATTATTCGCGTTTCAGGAAACCTAGCCAAACAGGTTGCTGAAAAAATAATTGGCAAAGTCCCTAAAGTTCGCTATGCCGACTATGTGCCATTTAACACCCTTGCAGGTCAGCAACTTGACCAAGGTATTGCGATTTACTTTGCCGGCCCACACTCATTTACCGGTGAAGATGTACTCGAACTTCAAGGCCATGGCGGCCCTGTTGTGCTTGATATGCTACTTAAAGAAATTAGTAAAATAGACGGTGTACGTTTAGCAAAGCCTGGTGAATTCTCTGAGCGTGCGTTTATGAACGACAAGCTTGATTTAACTCAAGCAGAAGCAATCGCCGACTTAATTAATGCAACCAGTGAGCAAGCGGCTAAAAGCGCCCTACAGTCACTTCAAGGCCAATTTTCTAAGCACATAGAAACCTTAGTTGAAAAAGTCATTCACTTGCGGATGTACGTAGAAGCCGCTATTGATTTTCCTGATGAAGAAATCGATTTTTTATCAGACGGAAAAGTGGGCGGTGATTTAAATGCCATTATTGAGCAGCTTAATGCCGTAACCAATCAAGCCAAACAAGGCAGCATAATGCGCGAAGGTATGCGCGTCGTAATTGCTGGTCGCCCTAATGCAGGTAAATCAAGCTTACTTAATGCATTAGCAGGGCGAGAAGCGGCCATCGTAACTGAAATAGCTGGCACCACTCGTGACGTATTACGTGAGCATATACATATAGATGGTATGCCACTGCATATAATCGACACCGCAGGCTTACGAGAAAGCCCAGATAAAGTTGAGCAAATAGGTATTGAACGTGCCTGGGATGAAATAAACCAAGCCGATCGGGTATTATTTATGCTTGATGGTACCGATACAACTGATACCGATCCACATGCTATTTGGCCTGAATTTATGGCTAAATTACCCCAAGGTATGGGCGTAACCGTGATCAGGAATAAAGCCGATTTATCTGGTGATACGGTTGGTATGGATCAAGAGCAACAATATCCGGTCATCAGTTTAAGCGCTAAAAATGCTGACGGTATAGAACTAGTGCGTGAGCACTTAAAAGCCTGCATTGGTTTTGATGGTGCCACAGAAGGTGGCTTTATGGCACGCCGTCGTCACTTAGATGCACTGGAACACGCAGCCTATCACTTAGATACGGGTAAAACACAATTAGAAATGCACGTGGCCGGTGAAATCCTCGCTGAAGAACTACGTTTAACACAGCAGTATCTTAACGAAATAACTGGTGAATTTACTTCTGATGATTTGCTTGGCAAAATTTTCAGCTCGTTCTGTATCGGTAAATAGTTGAACTAATAATTGAATCATTAAGGGCACCTAGGTGCCCTTTTTAATGTCCTACTATTTTTAATATCGACTCGCCAAAATGTATTTTAATAACTCACTTTAAAAACCAAACAGACTAAAAAATATAGCTAAATTGCACCAATATTAGCCTCCATTCATGTTTAAAAATGTGTTTAAGGCAGATGAGCTAAACCTATAATCACACCAAACAACAGATAAACTACCTACATTAATAGTAAAAAATTAAGCTTATTTCCCCCTAAAAGAGAACCTATTACATTAGCTTTTCAAGCTGGGGCATAGGTAATTATAAAACCATAAAAATAAAACGTACCTAAAAAGTAAGTTTGATCGCCCACTCCACCAGCAAAATATAGTTAATTTCTTAGTTTAAATTGATGAAAATTATTTTTTTGCAGATCAGTTATCCACAATTGGGCTTTTATTGCCTTGAAAATGAGTTAAAAGCGATAAAAAGTAAAAATATGCTGTGTTTAAATAAGCTAAATAGCGATTTTTAGAAAATAAAAATGGATTTTTAGTCTGATCTGCATAAATAGATCATTTTTTAAAATTATTTTCGATCCCAACTTTAAGTTATCAACATGCTTTGTATCCACACTAAGATCAACACGCCTTTATCTATAAATTTGTACTAGCTGGTGGTTAACACTCAATATAAAATCAATAACTTAGCAAATTATTAATAATATTGGTTTTTAGTTAAGCAGAGCTTTCCCCAACCTTATCAACAACTTGATCAGAAGATTACATTTAAAGATATTTTGTTAAATCATTAATAATCAACAAGTTAAGAAAGAAATTAATACCAAGGCTTAAATTACCACAAAAATAGTTATACAAAATAACACTCTTAACTTTACTGTTATACTCACTGAGCTATCATAGGCAGCAATTAAAACTAATAGTGATCAGCCATATTCATGAGTTCAGTAAATATTATCGTTGGTAGTCAAATGGGATCCGCCGAGTACGTTGCAGAGCAGTTAAATGATGCACTTAACAACCAAGGGATTAATAGCCAACTACATGATCAACCTGAATTTAATGAAATAGATCAACAAAATACTATTTGGTTGGTTTGTACATCAACCTACGGTGCGGGTGATTACCCTGACAACCTGATTGGTTTTATCGAACAAGTATCGCAAGTGGATGATCTTTCGCATTTAAAGTATTCGGTTATTGCGCTTGGCGATACTAGTTACGACACTTATAACCTTGCAGGACGTAATGTAGATACTCTTTTAAGCCAAAAAGGCGCTGTAAAAGTAGCACAACGTTTAGAGCTTAATATTCTTGATGAAGCACTGCCCGAAGATACGGCCTTAGCTTGGTTAGACTCATGGATAGCACAGACAGGTTTAAAATAGAAAGATCAAGCGAAAAGTTATAAATAAAGTTACCCACAATTTGCTAATAATTTAATAAGTTTTGTGGATAAACACTGATTAAACTGCTTTTTTAGCCATGCTTATCCATGGGATAAGATCGAGACTTGATCGGCCTGTGTATAACAGCCTGTTTTGATCAGAGCTTATTTGCCTGAAGATCCGATCATACTAACACCTTTAGATCCGATCTAATTATATGTTTTTAATCATGATCTAAAGCTTATCAACAGAAAAACCGATCAGTAGTAGTAATAGTATTAAAAGATCTCTTTAAAAGATCCTTTATATTATTAGAGATCACTTACTTAGATCTTGAGCACTGTTTAATCATTTATCTTCTGCTAATTTCTAGGTAGAATACGCTCCCTTTTGAAGTTTACTGGTTTGATTTAAGTAGGATCCCATTAATGATTTTTCACGAAAATTTTGACGTTATCGTAGTAGGTGGTGGACATGCAGGCACTGAAGCCGCATTGGCAGCTGCCCGTATGGGGATGAATACCCTGCTGCTGACTCACAATATGGATACCCTTGGTCAAATGTCTTGTAACCCAGCAATTGGTGGCATTGGCAAAGGCCATCTGGTTAAAGAAATTGATGCCCTAGGTGGCGCAATGGCTCAAGCTATTGACAAAGGCGGGATCCAATTCCGCACGCTTAATTCTTCTAAAGGCCCTGCTGTACGAGCGACGCGTGCACAAGCGGATCGTGCCTTGTACAAAGCGGCTATTCAAAACACACTTCAAAACCAAGAAAACTTAAAGATTTTTCAGCAATCATGTGATGATCTAATCGTTGAAAATGATCGTGTAACCGGTGTGGTGACACAAATGGGTTTACGTTTTAGTGCACCTAGTGTGGTACTAACCGTGGGTACATTCTTAGGCGGTCAAATTCATATCGGCCTTGAAAATTTCAAAGGTGGCCGAGCTGGCGATCCGCCTTCAATTGCCTTAGCTGATCGCTTACGTGAATTACCATTTAGAGTAGATCGTTTAAAAACAGGCACGCCACCGCGTATTGATGCCCGGACTGTTGATTTTAGTAAAATGCAAGAACAACCAGGTGATGCACCAACACCGGTATTCTCATTTATGGGTAAACAAAGCGACCATCCACAACAAATTCCGTGTTACATCACTTACACCAATGAAAAAACACATGATGTTATTCGCAAAAACTTACATCGCTCACCTATGTACTCAGGTGTTATCGAAGGAATAGGCCCACGTTACTGTCCGTCTATTGAAGATAAAATTGTCCGTTTTGCAGATAAAGATAAACACCAGATATTTGTAGAGCCAGAAGGTTTAACGTCATACGAGTTATACCCTAACGGTATTTCAACTAGCTTACCGTTCGATGTGCAGTTAGAAATTGTGCAATCGATCACCGGCTTTGAGAACGCACACATTTGTCGTCCTGGCTATGCTATTGAATATGACTTTTTTGATCCACGCGATTTAAAACAATCATTAGAAACAAAGTTTATTGATGGTTTATTTTTTGCTGGTCAAATTAATGGTACTACCGGTTACGAAGAAGCGGGTGCGCAAGGTCTGATCGCAGGTATGAATGCAGCATTACAAGTACAAGGTAAAGAGTCGTGGACACCACGTCGTGATGAAGCCTATGTTGGCGTACTGATTGACGACTTAGCAACACTGGGTACAAAAGAACCGTACCGTATGTTTACTAGCCGCGCTGAATACCGTTTGCTACTTCGTGAAGACAACGCTGATATTCGTTTAACTGAAAAAGGTCGTGAACTAGGTCTAGTTAATGATGAACGTTGGCAAGCATTCAACGAAAAAATGGAAGTGATCGCTAAAGAGAAACAGCGTATTAAAGATACCTGGATCCATAAAGATCATGCCATGGTTAATAAAGTAAACGAATTACTAAAAACACCACTTGTGCGTGAAGCCAGCTTAGAAGAATTACTGCGTCGTCCAGAAGTGCGTTATAACGACTTGATGGCGATCGAAGGACTCGGATCTGAGTTCACTAATCAGGCCGCCCTAGAACAGGTTGAAATTCATACAAAGTACGCAGGCTACATTGCGCGTCAACAAGATGAGATCAATAAGCAGCTTCGTCATGAAGAAACAATTTTACCAAAAGAGTTTGATTATAAAACCGTCTCTGGTTTATCAAACGAAGTAGTTGCTAAGCTAATTGATGCTCGTCCAGACACTATCGGCCAAGCTTCGCGTATTTCTGGTATCACCCCAGCGGCGATTTCGCTATTATTAGTGTATCTGAAGAAGCAAGGCTTGTTACGCAAAACTGCGTAACGGTAAAGGTACATTGTGTTACAGCAACAATTAACAACTTTGTTAGCGCAAACTGATATTGCGCTAACACAAAAACAACAGCAACAACTTGTCCGCTATGTTGAATTACTCGATAAGTGGAATAAAGCCTATAACTTAACCTCGGTACGTTTGCCTCAAGAAATGATGGTTAAACATATAATGGATAGCCTAGTTGTTGCTCCTCACTTGACCGGTCATCATTATATTGATGTTGGCACAGGTCCTGGTTTACCGGGCATAGTGTTAGCTATTGCCTTACCTGAAACGCAGTTTGTACTATTAGATAGTTTAGGTAAACGTGTACGTTTTTTAATGCATGTTAAACATGAGCTTGGCCTTGATAATGTCACCCCGGTGCAGTCAAGAGTTGAAGAATATCAGCCAAGTGTTAAATTAGATGGCGTACTAAGTCGTGCATTTGCATCGTTACAAGATATGATTGACTGGTGCTCGCACTTAATTGATCATTCAGGTAAGTTCATTGCACTTAAAGGGGTATTTCCAAGTGAGGAATTAGACTCACTCCCTACAGGTGTTAAGTTTGAGCAAAAAATTGCATTAGAAGTACCGGATTTAGATGCACAACGACATTTAATAATTCTTTCTAAAGACTAGGGATCAGAGACACTGTGGCAAAAGTCATCGCATTAGCAAATCAAAAAGGTGGAGTAGGTAAAACTACCACTGCCGTTAATCTCGCTGCATCTATGGCTGCAACGAAGCGTAAAGTGCTGTTAATAGATCTCGATCCGCAAGGCAATGCGACCATGGGCAGTGGCGTCGACAAATATGGTGACGTCCCTACTATCTATGACTTGCTCATAGAAGATAAGCCTATTGATGAAGTGATTATTAAAGAAACCTCAGGCGAATATCATATGATTGCTGCAAACGGTGATGTGACCGCTGCAGAAGTTAAGCTGATGGAATTATTTGCGCGAGAAGTACGTTTGCGTAACGCGCTTGAAAAAATACAAGATCAGTATGAGTTTATTTTTATAGACTGCCCGCCTTCTTTAAATATGTTAACCGTTAATGCCATGGCCGCTGCCGATTCTATTTTAGTACCTATGCAATGTGAATATTATGCACTGGAAGGATTAACAGCATTAATGGACACGATTACGCAACTTGCTAAGTTAGTTAACCCTAACTTACAGATTGAAGGCATACTTCGTACTATGTACGATCCGCGTAATCGACTAGCAAATGATGTATCAGAACAATTAAAACAACATTTTGGCGATAAAGTATACCGTACGGTGATCCCACGTAATGTTCGACTTGCAGAAGCCCCAAGTTTTGGTGCCCCAGCAATGTACTACGATCGAGCATCAAGTGGCGCGAAAGCTTATTTAGCTCTCGCTGGTGAAATGCTACGCAGAAAAGAAAAAACAACTCCCGTTGTCGCCTAACTTTGAGGTAAAAAAATAACATGTCTGCTAAAAAACGAGGTTTAGGCCGAGGACTCGATGCGCTTTTAAGTTCATCTAAACCTGCACCAAGCGAAGGCAAGGAACAGGATACTGCTAACGTAACCAGCGCAGTTGAAAATGCAGCGCAGCCTAGTAACAGTGAATTACAAAAACTACCGATCGAGCTTTTACACTCAGGTAAGTACCAACCTCGTAAAGACATGTCTGAAGAGGCACTCGAAGAACTCGCCAGTTCGATACGCTCACAAGGAATTATTCAACCTATCGTTGTGCGCCCTGTTGCGCATAACAGCTATGAGATTATTGCCGGTGAACGTCGTTGGCGTGCTGCACAAATTGCTAAACTTGAGTTTGTACCCTGTATTATTAAAGACGTACCTGATGAAGCTGCCGTTGCTATTGCTCTGATTGAAAATATTCAGCGTGAAGACTTAAACGCTATGGAAGAAGCGATTGCACTTAATCGGTTGCTTAATGAGTTTGAGTTAACGCATCAACAAGTGGCTGATGCCGTTGGTAAATCACGTACGACCGTGACTAACTTATTACGCTTAAATAATCTAAATAACGATGTAAAAATTTTGTTAGAGCATGGTGACATTGAAATGGGCCACGCACGTTGCCTGTTAGCACTTGAAGGCGAAGTGCAATCAGACGCAGCCCGTTTAGCTGTTGCAAAGGCATTGACCGTTCGCGAAACAGAAAAACTAGTACGCTCTATTTTAGAGCCAGCTCCAGCAAAAGAAGTAGTAGAAAAAGACCCAGATGTTAAACAGTTAGAGCAGCAGCTTGCTGATAACCTAGGGGCAAAGGTAGAAATAAATTACAACAAAAAAGGCAAAGGGAAGTTGGTTATTTCTTACACTAATCTTGACGAGTTAGACGGTATTTTAAACCGTATCAATCAAGACTATTCCCACCATTAATTCATTGGATGTCTAAAAAGGGACATTTACAGCGATTTTGTGTTACAAAGCACCTACTCAAGTTGCAAAACTGGCAGGATTAAGTATAATTTCGCCAGTTTTCATACCCTGACAATTAGAGCGTCATAAAGGTTAATTAAAAGTGACTAATAAGTTAGCGAGCCCGTATAGGCTTGCCGCATTAAAATTAATTTGCCTTCAGGGATTTGTAGCCCTTTTAGCTGCACTAATAATTTTTATAGGTTGGGAAACCAATGCCGCACTTTCAGCTCTAGCTGGTGGCGCAGTCGCAGTACTTCCTAACTTTGTATTTGCGCTTTATGCATTCAGATATATGGGTGCAAGTCGAGCAAATCAAGCGTATGCCTCGTTAAAACGCGGCAACGGATTAAAATTTATGCTAACAATCGTTTTGTTTGCACTAATGCTAAAGCTTTATCCGGTAGTACTGCTACCTTTCTTTTGTGCTTATGTGTTGGTGTTGTTTACAGGATTGTTTACACCCGTTTTTTTTAAACATTAACTTTTGGGATATAACATGGCTGCAGAAGAAGTTACTCTATCTAGCCATATTCAGCACCACTTAACCAATGCTAAGATGTGCTCGACCGACGCTGGTCTTGCCTTCAATAAAGCATGTACGGATAGTGGCTTCTGGACATGGCATATAGATACCCTCGCATGGTCTATCGGACTAGGTCTAATATTTTTATGGATCTTCCGTAGTGCCGCAAAAAAATCAACTCTGGGTGTACCTGGAAAACTTCAATGTTTCATTGAAATGGTTGTTGAGTTCGTTGGCGACAATGTACGCGATACCTTCCATGGTAAAAGTAAGCTAATTGCACCATTAGCATTAACAATATTCGTTTGGATATTCTTAATGAACTTAATGGATTTAATCCCAGTTGACTTCCTACCTGCATTTGCTGGCTTTGTTGGCGAAACTGCATTCGGTATGGATTCACACGACGTATACATGAAAATTGTACCAACTACAGATATCAACATGACAGCTGCACTTGCGCTGGGCGTGTTCATTCTAATGATTGGTTACTCAATTAAAATCAAAGGTATCGGCGGTTTTATTAAAGAACTAACACTTCACCCGTTTAGTTCAAACAATACAGCTATGCAGATTCTTTTAATCCCATTCAACCTATTACTAGAACTTATCGCATTGGTTTCTAAGCCGTTTTCACTGGCTCTGCGTTTGTTCGGTAACTTATATGCAGGTGAGTTAATCTTCATCCTTATAGGTGCTGTAGGTTTAATGCAACTACCGTTGCACTTTGTGTGGGCTGTATTCCATATCTTAGTAATCGTATTGCAGGCATTCGTATTCATGATGCTTACAATCGTATACCTAAGCATGGCAAGTTCAGATAATCACTAATTACTATATTTACAATTTTACTTTTACTTTTAATACAATTGAAACTTTGGAGAAATAAATGGAAGCTTTAGAATTATTAAACGGCTTAAAATACATCGCAGTAGCTTTACTTATCGGTTTCGGTGCAATCGGCACAGCAATCGGTTTTGGTAACATGGGCGGTAAATTCCTTGAAGCATGTGCACGTCAACCTGAGCTAGCACCATCGCTACAAGTTAAAATGTTTATCCTTGCTGGTCTAATCGATGCTGTAGCAATGATTGGTGTTGGTATCGCGATGGTATTGTTGTTCGTACTTTAATTTTATTTTTTGAACAGCTTACTATTTAAGGAGGAGCGGTTGTGAACTTAAACGCCACTCTTATCGGTGAATTAATTGCGTTTACGGTGTTCGTATTATTTTGTATGAAATACGTATGGCCACCACTAAACGGTGCAATTGAAGCTCGCCAGAAGAAAATCGAAGATGGTTTAGCTGCCTCTGATAGAGCCGAGAAAGACTTAGAACTAGCGCAACAGAAAGCTGCAGAACAGCTTAAAGATGCAAAGGCTCAAGCGGCTGATATCATTGATCAAGCTAAAAAGCGTGCCGTGCTAATTGTTGACGAAGAAACTGTTCGTGGTCAGCAAGAGCGTGAAAAAATTATTGCTCAAGGGCACTCTGAAATTGAATCAGAGCGTAACCGTGTGACAGAAGAGCTACGTAAGCAAGTAGCAACTCTGGCAGTGGTTGGCGCAGAAAGAATTTTAGAGCGCGAAATCAATCAAGCCGCACATAGTGACATCGTTGAAAAACTTGTCGCTGAGCTGTAATTAGGAGGGTATGAGCATGTCTGAATTGACTACTATCGCTCGCCCATACGCTAAAGCGGCTTTTGAACTTGCCGTTGAAAAAGGCGCTATTGAAAGCTGGAATGACATGTTGTTCTTTGCTGGCCACGTTGCCAGCAATGAACAGGCATCTACCATTTTAGCTGGATTGCCTACTGCTACCGCACAAGCTGAGTTATTTATTAACTTATGTGGTGAGCAGCTCAACGAACAAGGTCAGAACCTAGTTAAGGTGATGGCTGAAAATGGACGTTTGATTGCACTACCTGAAGTTGCTCATTTATTTTCTGCTTTAAAAGCAGACTATGAAAAAGAAATCGATATTGATGTGATTTCGGCAACACCTCTTGCTGCAGCCCAGCAAGAATCATTGGTAGCGGCACTTGAAAAACGTTTCGCACGCAAAGTTAAGCTGAATTGTAGTGAAGACGCTACAGTAGTTGGCGGCCTTATTATTAAGGCAGGCGACACTGTAATTGACGGCTCTTTACGCGGTAAATTAAATCGCTTAGCCACAACACTACAATCGTAATTGGGAAAAAGAGCATGCAACTTAATTCCACTGAAATTTCAGATCTGATCAAACAACGTATTGAGAAGTTCGAAGTTGTAAGTGAAGCTCGTAACGAAGGTACAATTGTATCTGTTACTGACGGTATCATTCGCATCCACGGTCTAGCTGACTGTATGCAAGGTGAGATGATTGAGCTTCCTGGCAACCGTTATGCTATCGCACTAAACCTTGAGCGCGACTCAATTGGTGCAGTAGTAATGGGTCCTTACGCTGACCTTACAGAAGGCGTAAAAGTATACACAACTGGTCGTATCTTAGAAGTGCCTGTTGGTGCGGGTCTACTTGGTCGTGTTGTAAACACGCTAGGTGCTCCTATCGATGGTAAAGGCGCTTTAGATAACGACGGTTTTGAACCTGTAGAAAAAATTGCACCAGGTGTAATCGAGCGTCAATCAGTAGATGAGCCAGTACAAACTGGTTACAAATCTATCGATGCGATGATCCCAGTTGGTCGTGGTCAGCGTGAGCTTGTTATCGGTGACCGCCAAACAGGTAAAACTGCACTAGCAATCGATGCAATCATCAACCAAAAAGACACAGGCGTTAAGTGTGTGTACGTAGCGGTTGGTCAAAAAGCATCTACTATTGCTAACGTAGTACGTAAATTAGAAGAGCACGGTGCACTTGCAAATACTATCGTAGTTGTAGCATCTGCTTCTGAATCTGCGGCACTTCAGTACTTAGCACCGTTCTCGGGCTGTACTATGGGTGAATACTTCCGTGACCGTGGTGAAAACGCATTAATCGTATATGATGATTTATCTAAGCAAGCTGTTGCTTACCGTCAAATCTCATTGCTACTTAAGCGTCCACCAGGCCGTGAAGCATACCCAGGTGACGTATTCTACCTTCACTCGCGTCTTTTAGAGCGTGCATCACGTGTAAACACTGATTACGTAGAAAAGTTCACTAATGGTGAAGTGAAAGGTAAAACAGGTTCATTGACGGCATTGCCTATCATTGAAACTCAAGGCGGCGACGTTTCTGCGTTCGTACCGACAAACGTTATCTCTATCACCGATGGTCAGATCTTCTTAGAAACTGACTTATTCAACTCAGGTATCCGTCCGGCAGTAAATGCTGGTATCTCGGTATCGCGTGTTGGTGGTGCTGCACAAACTAAAATCGTTAAGAAACTAGGTGGCGGTATCCGTCTAGCCCTAGCTCAGTACCGTGAATTAGCTGCGTTCTCGCAGTTCGCGTCTGACCTTGATGATGCTACTCGTGCTCAACTTGAGCATGGTGAGCGTGTAACAGAGCTAATGAAGCAGAAACAGTACGCGCCAATGTCTGTTGCTGAAATGTCTTTGTCGTTATTCGCAGCTGAGAAAGGTTACTTGCAAGACATCGAAATCTCTAAAATCATGGATTTCGAAGCGGCATTACTTTCTTTCGCAAATAGCACATACGCAGAGCTTATGGCTCAAATCAATGAAACTGGTAACTACAACGCCGAGATCGAAGCGCAGCTTAAAGAACTTCTAGAGAAGTGCAAGTCTACGCAAACTTGGTAATTTAGTTATTAATGGTGTGCTTTATATCCTAAAGCACACCTTGATTCGGAGAGAGAGTCATGGCCAGCGGAAAAGAGATTAAAAGCAAGATCGGCAGTATTAAAAATACTCAAAAGATCACTAGCGCAATGGAAATGGTTGCTGCGTCTAAAATGAAAAAGGCGCAAGAACGAGTGGCTTCAAGCCGTCCATACGCTGAAAAATTACGAAAAGTGATTGGTCGTGTTGCTCAAGCAAATCTTGATTTTACTCACCCGTTCTTAGAAGAACGTGAAGTAAAACGAGTTGGTTATATTGTTATCTCTACTGACCGTGGTCTATGTGGCGGCTTAAACTCAAATGAGTTTAAGAAAGTTGCATTAGACATTAAAGCGTGGAAAGAGAAAGGCGTAGATGCTGATTTTGCTACTTTAGGTAGTAAAGCAGCTGGCTTCTTTCAACGTTTTGGTGGTCAAGTGCTTGCTAAAAAAGCAGGTCTTGGAGATAAGCCTTCAGTACAGGACGTAATTGGTCCGGTAAAAATAATGCTAGATGCATTCTCTGAAGGTAAAATTGACCGTTTATTCCTGGTATATAACAACTTTGTTAATACCATGAAGCAAGAGCCAATAGTAGATCAGTTACTCCCTTTGCCAAAAGCTGAAGAAGAAGTATCTACACATGCGTGGGATTACTTATATGAACCAAACCCAGAGGCTATTTTAGAGTCTTTGTTAGTACGTTTCATTGAATCTCAAGTATACCAAGGTGTAGTTGAAAACGCTGCCTCTGAACAGGCTGCCCGCATGGTTGCAATGAAAGCTGCAACTGATAATGCCGGTGACCTTATGGATGAGTTACAGCTTGTATATAACAAAGCTCGCCAAGCAGCAATCACACAAGAAATTAGTGAGATTTGTTCTGGTTCAGCAGCAGTTTAATGCTTCAGGCAAAGATTAACGAGAGGAATAGACATGAGTTTAGGTAAGGTCGTCCAAATTATCGGCGCCGTTGTGGATATCGAATTTCCACAAGACAGCGTGCCAGCCGTATATGACGCGCTAAAAGTAACAGATGGCGATTTAGCTGGTTTGACTTTAGAAGTTCAACAGCAGCTAGGTGGCGGTGTGGTACGTACTATCGCACTAGGTACTACAGACGGTTTACGTCGTGGTGCTTCAGTAGAAAACACAGGCGAAGCAATTCAAGTTCCAGTTGGTACTAAGACCCTAGGTCGTATCATGAACGTACTTGGTGAGCCAATTGATGAAGCAGGTCCAATCGGTGAAGACGAGCGTATGTCTATCCACCGTGCAGCACCTACTTACGAAGAGCAATCAAGCTCAGTTGAGCTTTTAGAAACGGGTATCAAGGTAATCGACCTTGTATGTCCATTCGCTAAAGGTGGTAAAGTTGGTTTATTCGGTGGTGCCGGTGTTGGTAAAACCGTAAACATGATGGAACTTATCCGTAACATCGCAATCGAGCACAGCGGCTACTCAGTATTCGCAGGTGTTGGTGAGCGTACTCGTGAGGGTAACGATTTCTACCATGAAATGAACGATTCAAACGTACTTGATAAAGTATCGCTTGTATACGGTCAGATGAACGAGCCACCGGGTAACCGTTTACGCGTAGCGTTAACAGGTCTTACTATGGCTGAGAAGTTCCGTGACGAAGGTCGCGACGTACTTTTCTTCGTAGATAACATCTACCGTTATACACTTGCGGGTACAGAAGTATCAGCACTTCTTGGTCGTATGCCATCAGCGGTAGGTTACCAGCCTACACTTGCTGAAGAAATGGGTGTACTTCAAGAGCGTATCGCATCTACTAAGACTGGTTCAATTACTTCAATCCAAGCGGTATACGTACCTGCGGATGATTTAACGGATCCATCTCCAGCAACAACGTTTGCTCACTTAGATGCAACAGTGGTACTTTCACGTGATATCGCATCACTAGGTATCTACCCAGCGGTAGACCCTCTTGATTCATCTTCACGTCAGCTTGATCCACAAGTAATCGGTGAAGAGCATTACGGTATAGCGCGCGGCGTTCAAACAGTTCTTCAGCGTTACAAAGAACTTAAAGACATCATCGCGATTCTAGGTATGGACGAGCTTTCTGACGAAGATAAGCAACTTGTATCTCGTGCACGTAAAATCCAGCGTTTCCTATCTCAGCCATTCTTCGTGGCAGAGGTATTTACAGGTGCGCCAGGTAAATACGTTTCACTTAAAGACACAATTGCAGGCTTCAAAGGTATCTTAAACGGTGAGTTTGATGATATGCCAGAGCAAGCGTTCTACATGGTTGGCTCTATTGAAGAAGCTCAAGAAAAAGCCAAAAGCATGTAATTAGGAGGGTAGTATGGCAGCTATGACTGTACATCTTGATGTAGTAAGTGCTGAAGAGAAATTATTTTCTGGTTTAGTAGAATCTATTCAAGTATCTGGTAGTGAAGGTGAGTTAGGTGTTAATGCCGGTCACGCCCCACTACTAACTGCCCTTAAACCTGGTATGGTACGTTTAGTTAAGCAATTTGGTGAAGAAGAACTCATCTATATTGCTGGCGGTACACTAGAAGTTCAACCGAACATAGTAACCGTACTTGCTGATACAGCTGTTCGTGGTGAAGACCTGGACGAGAAAGCTGCAGAGCAAGCTAAACGTGACGCTGAAGCCCAAATGGCAAAAGGTGCATCTGCTGAGCTTGATTACAATCAAGCCGCAATGCAACTAGCTGAAGCAATTGCTCAGCTACGCGTTATTCAGCAATTACGTAAAAAGTAAGCCTATCTGGTTTTTAAAAGCCCACTTTATGTGGGCTTTTTTGTGCCTGATGATAAATCCTGTCGCTATTTGTAAATAAATTAATCGTTATGGCTAATATCTCTTCATTATTACTTATATCTACGCAAGATCCTCGCTACAATAACCCTATTCTATTAGGTGTTACTTTGCTTAAGTTAAGATTCAGTAGTCATTGCTTAGCCTACTGAGTATTTGCACATGATGTGACTTACGTAATCTACTTTGCAGCACACTTATTCTATTAAGCTAAAACAACGGAAAAAGGAAATTGTTTTAATGGCTCTAACAACGGTTATTCTTGCAGCGGGTAAAGGTACCCGTATGCGCTCTGCTCTCCCTAAGGTACTGCATAAAGTGGCAGGTAAACCTATGGTGCAACATGTTATCGATAATGCCAATGCGCTAGGTGCTACATCGACTAACTTAGTTTATGGTCACGGTGGCGAACTATTACAACAACAATTAGCCGATAATAACGTAAACTGGGTGCTGCAAGCTGAACAGCTAGGTACAGGCCACGCAGTGGCACAAGCTAACCCACATATAAATGACGACGACACCGTACTGGTTTTATACGGTGACGTACCTTTAACAAAGCAATCTACACTTGAACGCTTATTAGCAGCGACACCTAAAAATGGCTTAGCAGTATTAACCGTTAATTTAGCAAATCCAAATGGTTATGGGCGTATGCTGCGTGTTGATGGCAAGCTAGTGGGTATTGTTGAGCAAAAAGATGCCAATGCAGAGCAGTTACTTATTAACGAAGTAAACACCGGCATTATGGCGGTTAATGGTAAGCTTTTAAAAAGCTGGTTAGGTAATTTATCCAACAATAATGCCCAAGGTGAATACTACCTAACAGATATAGTTGCTATGGCGCATAGTGAAGGCGTAGAAATTACATCAGCACAGCCTGATCACCCAATGGAAGTTGAAGGTGCAAATAACCGCGTACAACTTGCAGGATTAGAGCGTGCTTACCAAGCATGGCAAGCAGAAGAACTCATGCTAAATGGGGCCACCCTTGCTGACCCTGCACGTATTGACGTACGTGGCGACGTTAAAACAGGTGAAGATGTCCTCATCGATATCAACGTTATTTTTGAAGGTACAGTAACCTTAGGTAATAACGTACAAATTGGTCCTAACTGCGTACTTAAAAACTGTAGCATCGGCGATAATGTTATTATTAAAGCTAATACACTAATTGAAGATGCATCAGTTGCGGCTAAATGTACACTCGGTCCATACGCCCGCCTTCGCCCTGGTGCAGTAATGGAAGAAGACTCGCACATTGGCAATTTTGTCGAAATGAAAAAAACCCGTTTAGGTAAAGGCTCTAAAGCAAACCACTTAAGTTACTTAGGTGATGCTGAAATTGGCGAAAAAGTGAATATTGGCGCAGGCACAATTACCTGTAACTACGATGGCGTGAATAAAGCCAAAACTATTATTGGCGATAATGCCTTTATAGGGTCTAACTCGTCACTGGTTGCGCCTGTAAACATTGGTGCTACAGCAACTGTGGGCGCGGGCTCTGTTATTACCAATACCGTCGCGGATGATCAGCTAGCTGTAGCACGTGGCAAGCAACGTAATTTAGATGGTTGGAAACGTCCTGTTAAAAAATAGTAATGACCATTACTTATTAAATATTTAAAGCGAGTTTTATAACTCGCTTTTTTATTGCCTAAATATTCTTAATTAATTAGACTATTAGATAATGGATTAAAATATAACTCAAGGAAGTGTTACATGTCAGCTTATGCTCGCCGGGCAATCGTTGAAAGACAACGCCAAAGCCAAATAAAAAGTATTTTATCAGGTAATAGTCTATTCATTATTTATAAGCTTTAATAAAGCACTGAGTGAAGACCCTTATGGAGTATTCGGTGCATTATTTGGGGTTCCGAGCATAAAAATATTATGAAAATATTTAAATGGGAAAAAGCAAGTAAGAGTGGCAGAAACCTCGCTTTTAAAGAATTATGTATAAACTTGTTAGGGTCTATCGTAATTTGCATTCTTTGCTTTGCTCTAATTTATACCGTCATCTCAGAAATTAGTTTACTGGAAGCTGTTGGGTCTAGTTATTTTATTAAAGAAAAAAGTGGAAAGGTTCTTTTACTTTTTTTCCTTTTCCTTTTCCCTTTTTCTTTATTTTTTTTAGCTTCTATTCAGAAGTTATTAAATTATAAATCTGAATACTTAATGACAGGCTTTGTTAAAGGGTTGTTTATTGCATTACCTTTATTTCTTTTGCTAGTAATCCCTTTCAACTTGTATATAGAGTCATATATAAAAAGCAATGGCTATACTTATTGTAATTGGTATACCAGTCCACATTCAGAGGTCCCGATGTTTGGTTAAAAAATGACGAGTTATGCTTACAAGATGGTTCTGTAATCACTAGTGATATTTATGATTGGTTTGAAATGCATAATGAAAAAGGAATTGAGCCAACACTTAATGAACTTGAAGTTTTTATACAAGAAACTAGAGCAGAGTATAATCGTTAAAATTAACTCAAAATTGCTGCAGTCGTTTTTATTTAAAATAACCAGCTAAGCTAAATAATTTTATAAAGGGATTTTTCTGGCTTCCAAAGGTAAATTTAACCCTAATAAAAATGAGCTATAAACAATGTCTATTTTAGAATGGAAAAAATCCGAAGAACGTTTTACAGAACAAAGCTTCGAGCATAAATTAACTGTTGTGATAGGCCTGTTTGCTTTTATATTTTTTACAATTGCTTTATTTTATTTCTCTTATTATGGGTATGTTGAAAATGTTTATTTTGATGAGTCGCTTTATTATATTCGAGAAAGCGGCTTGTTGGCTCCGATAATAGTAATGGCTCCATTTCCTGTTTTAATGACAATTGCAGGTTTACAAAAAGTATTGAACTTCCGCAATGAAAAAACAGTAAGGTTAATGGTAAAGCTTATGCTGCGCGCAATACCTTTATATATAATTTTATCTATTGTTAATAGCTTTTACATTGAGTCTAAATTAACACGTGAGAGATATAGCTTTTGTAATTGGTATACCAGTCCATCATTCAGAGGTCCCGATGTTTGGTTAAAAAATGATGAGTTATGCTTACAAGATGGCTCTGTCATAACCAGTGATGTTACCGATTGGTTTGAACAGAAAAATCAACAAGGTATTGAGCCTTCCGTTGATGAGTTAAAAAAGTTTATTAAAATAACTCGAAAAAGGCGCGATGATTATATAAATAATATGTAGTGGCCAGTCTGATTAAATAAGCTAACCCCCACAAAAAAGTGAGTTTCATACTCGCTTTTTTATTGCCTAAATATTCTATAAATAAAAATGCCATACAGTTGTCATCCTTGTGTGTTGATATTTAACGAATACAACACTAAGGAAAATAATAATGTTAAACAAATCAATAATAGCCCTTTCTTTGCTATCACTATTAACTGGTTGCTCACTAGATGGTGATGACGGCCAAGATGGCGTACAGGGTGTACAAGGTACCGCGGGTAATAATGGCGAAAACGGCACTAATGCAAATTCAGCTTTAAATATCAATCTTATTGGCCGCGCAGTACTCAATGCACAAAGCCCGGAAGGTGCAGCTGAAATAGTCGCCTACCAAGCCTCTAAAAAATGGATTTATGCCATTAATAGCTCTGGTGATGAAGCTGTTGTGAATATCATTCCTGCCGATACGTTCGACACTGCGGCATTAGTAAAAGATAACGAAGGTATTGTAACCGCGACCAATTTAGCCTCTGCCATTACGCTCTCACTAAATGAAAATACGCCTGGCGATGCAAACAGCATAGCTATCGATGCGAATAACCAATTATTAGCGGTAGCAATGGCTGCTACAAGCGTGGGCGAAGCTGGCCAAATAGCGTTTTACAATATTAGCGGAGATACACCAGTATTTATTAAAAATGTAACAGTAGGTGCCCTACCCGACATGGTGGCATTTAGTCATGATGGTGCAAAAGTAGTGGTTGCTAATGAAGGTGAACCTAATGGCGACTACAGTATCGATCCCGAAGGCACTATTAGCATTATCGATATCACTAACGGCACTATTGCCGATAACGCTTTGAGCATAAACTTTCAAGATTACAATAATAAGCAAGCTGAATTAGAAGCGCAGGGTTTAGTGTTTGCCAATCCCACTGGACGTACTATTAATGGTAATTTAATAAATACCACCGTCGCTATGGATTTAGAGCCAGAGTATGTGAGTATTTCCAAGGATAATAAATACGCCTATGTCTCTATTCAAGAAAATAACGGCCTAGCTATCATCAACCTTGAAGATAATTCCCTTGAGCTAAAAGGGCTCGGTTTTAAAGATTGGTCAAACTTACAATTTGACGCTTCAGACAAAGACGGCGGTGTTAACTTTAAATCATACCCTGGTTTATATGGCATGTATCAGCCAGATACAATTGCAAGTTTTAGTTGGAAAGGAGCCAACTTTATTGTATCTGCCAATGAGGGTGATGCACGCGAATACTTTTTTGATGCCAGCGATGAAGCTGATTGTATAGCCAAGGGCGGCCTTGATTATGACGCTAAAGATGGGTGTTTGGCATATATAGATGAAAGCCGCGTAGAAGATCTAGCTCTCGCAGCTAACTTCGATTACTTAAATAACGATGATAACGACATTGGTCGTTTAAAAGTTACAACAGTAAAAGGTGATAAAAATAACGATGGCCAATACGAATCTCTTTATGCCTATGGCGCACGCTCATTTACCATTTGGGATAGCAATGGGCTGGTGGTGTTTGACTCAGGCGATCAAATTGCACGAGTAACCGCTTCTGTTCATGGTAACGCGTTTAATAACAACGAAGATGAAAACAAAGGCGATACACGCTCAGATGATAAAGGGGCAGAACCCGAAGCGCTAACATTAGGTAAGGTTGGCGATAGGTTGTTTGCTTTTGTTGGCTTAGAGCGTATGAGCACAATAATGGTGTTTGATATAACCAACCCTTACGATGTGAAATTTCAAGACTACTTCTATAATCGTGGTTTAGAACCAAGTGCAGATATAAGTGGCGACCTTGCTCCTGAAGGAATGACATTTGTTCCTGCAGCGCAAAGTGCAACAAACGAAGCACTGCTTATAGTAGGTAATGAAATCTCAGGCTCAATTGCCGTATGGGAAATAACAACTCAGTAATTAATAAAGTGTTATGTAAAAGCGATTAGCAGTTATCTATAAATCGCTTTTACTTCCTCCCCCTCTTGCAATCATGCCTTGTGTGAATGAATTTTAATCAAAAACAGCTCTGTAGCCCTTTGTTTGTATGGTTACTGTACTAAATTGAAATTAATTTAATAAAACTGAAATAAAGCATTGACCCTCTCCAGAATATCCCTATAATGCGCATCCACTGACCCGGCAGGCAGCAATGAAAAGCGCTGAACAAACGGTAAGTGAGTCGAGTAAAACTTAGCTTTCAAATCTTTTAAAAGAAACTGAAAATTAAGTGTTGACAAAAAAATAGGAAAGCGTAATATGCGCAGCCCTAGCGAGATAAAGTTTAACGCTTTAATCGCAACGTTCTTTAACAATATAAAGCAATCATCTGTGTGGGCACTCG
>NZ_PNDI01000056.1:0-8870 GCF_005887465.1 Pseudoalteromonas sp. S1610
AGCCATTAAGCTAACTTGTACTAATTACCCGTGAGGCTTAACCATACAACGCCAAACGCGTTTTATGTGATAGTGAAACAAGCGAAGAAGTTAATAGACTAAAGTAGATTACTGAAAACTTTTATTATCAGAAATTCCAAATTTTAGTTAGTGCGTAGCGATACGGACTGACACCAAATTTGCTTGGTGACAATAGCGTTTTGGACCCACCTGACCCCATGCCGAACTCAGTAGTGAAACGAAACAGCGCCGATGATAGTGTAGCATTTGTTATGTGAAAGTAGGACATTACCAGGCTCCAAATACAAGAAAGCCCGATTCGAAAGAGTCGGGCTTTTTTACGTCTGCAGGAAAGTGAAATAGCTATAGGGTCTTAGGCTGTAAAAATTTCACCTCTAATTTAAATAAAGTGTCTAACCACTTCATTGTGCTCAAAGAGCATCCTTATAAAGGATATTGACTGACTTGTTACTTACTGTAACTATAAGCGTGTTTATTAGGTTGTAGTAAAGGAATAAGTTGTATGGCAACGGCGCAGATAGTGATCATTGAAGACGAAAAAGCAATTGCAGACACCTTGATCCATACGCTCGAGATGGATGGCTTTAGCGTCGTTTGGTTCGATACCGCAGGGGCTGGTCTTAGTTATATTAAAGCTACACAGATAGATTTACTGATTTTAGATGTTGGTTTACCTGATGCAAATGGTTTTGAGCTATGTAAGCAAGTTCGCGAATTTTCTTCTTTACCCATCATTTTCTTAACGGCGCGCAACGATGAAATCGATCGCGTTGTTGGATTAGAGATTGGCGCAGACGACTATGTCACTAAACCCTTTAGCCCTCGAGAAATGCTTGCTCGCGTTAAACTTCGTTTAAAGCCTTATGCTGTCAGAGAAACACAAATAAATACTTCTACTGAGCAATCAGGTCTGTACAGTAATAATTTTGATTACTACTTCAATAACACCCCGTTAAATTTAACGGCTTTAGAGTTTAAATTGCTTGATAAGCTAGTGTTATCCCCTAAGCAGGTATTCTCTCGAGAGCAACTGCTATCATCAGCACAATTATGCCAAGACAGTGTATACAGCCGCAATGTTGATAGCCATATCAAAGCCATTAGAAATAAATTACGCGCTGTATGTCATGAGCCCATGATTCATACTAAGCGAGGCTTTGGTTATTTTTATGAACCTATTTAAACGCTCCACGCATTCATTAGCTCGCTTAAAGCGTTGGCCTAAAATCCCGCTTGGGCTGAGATTGTTTTTGCTTTATTTTATCCTCGTGATACTAACGACTTACTTAGTTAGTTCAACGGTTATGCGCGAGATTAAGCCCACAGTTCGTCAGGTTACCGAGGAAACCTTGGTTGATATGGCTAATTTGCTTGCAGTGATGGCGCGAGATGATTTAGCTCGTGGTACGCTGTCACAAAGCCACTTTACTAATGTGGTTAACTCGTATGGCAGCAGGCAACCAAATGCAAAAATCTGGGGGGTAAATAAACAAGGGACAAATCACCGTATATATATTACGGATGCTGCGGGAATCGTTGTTGTTGATTCTTGGCAGCAAGATATAGGAAAAGATTTTTCACAATGGAATGATGTTTATCTCACATTACGGGGAGAGTACGGTGCTCGCTCGACCGCAACTGCTCAAGATGACCCACTTTCAACCGTCATGCATGTTGCTGCGCCCATAATCGATAATGGTAATATTATTGGGTCAGTCACTGTGGCTAAGCCCAATCGCTCTGTACAACCTTTTATAAACATGTCTAAGTACCGTGTATTAAGTTGGTTAGTCGTGATGAGTATTTTGGCATTAATGGTTGGAGCATTGATTGCCTGGCGAATCAATGGTGCCTTGTATAAGCTGGCAAACTATGCGGATAAAATGGGGCGAGGTGAAAAAGCATCTAAACCAAGGTTTAGGGTTTTCTATGAATATAGCTTGTTAAGTGATGCGCTAGAAAAAATGCGCAATCAGTTAGATGGCAAACGTTACGTTGAGCATTATGTTCAAACACTAACTCATGAATTAAAAAGCCCTCTATCTGCAATTAAAGGTGCAAGCGAGATTTTACAGTCTCCCCTAAGTACAGATAAAAAACAGTTATTTGCAAATAATATTGAGTCTGAAACAGTGAGAATGCAGCAGCTAATAGATAAGCTGCTTACGCTTACCAAATTAGAGCAGCTTCCTGAACTTGAACAGCGAAAGAAGGTGTTTGTAAAACCTTTATTTGAAGCAATTAAAGATTCTTTTATTGCCAGAACCACAACGCAAAATGTACAAGTAGTAATTAGCTGCGACACTAGCAGTGTGTGTTTAGGAGACGTATTTCTAATTCAACAAGCGCTATACAATATTTTTGATAACGCATTGGACTTTATCAACGAGGGGGGGGGAGATTCACATTCAGGTAATACAAGAGCCATCCTATGTTCAAATCTATATTGATAACACGGGGCCTTGTATCCCAGATTATGCCCTTGAACGCATCACAGAACGGTTTTATTCACTCCCTAGAGCCAATGGTAAAAAAAGCACTGGATTAGGCCTAAACTTCGTTGAGCAGGTCGTTAAATTACATAAAGGGCAGCTCAACATAAAAAATACTAAAAATGGCGTCCGTGTTCATATAAATATGCCTACTCCATAAAAGCTCCATCTAAGCACCTCAGTAAATCCATATAGCTTCGTTACTCTATGCTTATGTAATAGATGGAGTACATAACAGTGAAACAAAAAATAGAAACCAAACTGATCATAATAATAGGGCTTATCGTGTTGTTATTGATCCCTATCTTTATGATCCAAAATCTAATTGATGAGCGATCAGAGTTGCAGCAGCAAGTTCAGGCTGATATAGCTAAGAGTAGCAGTGATGAACAGCAGGTTATTGGCCCATTTATTCATGCTCAGTACCTAGAAACTGTTACGGTTGATGGTAAAACGAGCGAGCAATTGATGAATATGACGCTTTTACCTGAATCGCTCAATGTCAGTAGTAATCTAGCAACATTTGAAAAGTACCGTGGTATTTATAAAGCGTTGTTATATCGTTCACAGAACCAATTTGAAGGACGGTTTAAAACAAGTGCATTAGCTGTCTTAGCGGACAAAAAGATAAAACGCCTCAACCTTATTTTAGCCATTTCTGATATCCGAGGGATAGGACAAGGATCACACATTAATGTTAACGAGCGAAGTTATGAACTACTCCCCGGTACCCAGCTAGATCAGTTACCACAAGGGATTCGTGTAGAGCTTGATTATAAAACCATTCTCAAAAGTGAGGTACTGCCGTATCAAATAGGCTTAAACCTGCAAGGTATGCGTCAACTTTCATTTGCACCGGTTGGTAAAAACAGCTCATTGACAATGCAAGCCGATTGGCCACACCCAAGTTTTGTAGGGGATTACCTGCCTATCGAGTCATCAATTTCGGCACAGGACTTTTCTGCGAGTTGGCAAACCAATTACTTTGCGACCAATTTAAAAGAGCTATTTAACCAATGTTTATTTCGTAATGAGTGCACCTTGTTCAAGCAACGTAACATGGGAGTTAATTTAGTCGATAGTGTTAATCACTACCTTAAAAATTATCGAGCAAGTAATTATGCCATCTTGGTTATTGTACTTATTTTTGCGAGTTTCTTTTTGCTCGAGGTACTGCGTGATGAGCCTATACACCCTGTACAGTATGGTTTTGTCGGGCTTGCTTTAGCGGTATTTTATTTACTACTGATTTCACTTAGTGAGCACTTGGGCTTTAATATTGCGTATTTATTATCGGCGCTTGCATCAGCAATTCTATTGAGTGTTTATGTTGCGGGTATGCTTAAAAATAGCAAGCATGGAGGGCTATTCTTATGTGGGGTGTTATTTCTCTATAGTCTTTTATACGGATTACTCAGTGCAGAGGATTACGCATTATTAATGGGCAGTGTACTGGTGTTCGTGGTACTCAGTTTAATAATGATGTTGACGCGCAGAGTAAACTGGTACGGCAGGCAAGCGCAAGACGATGAAACAAACTAAAACCACCTAATTGAAAGGGGCTGACAGCTTTGCCAGCCCCTTTCAATTAGCTATTAGATAAAAACACCGTTAACTTCTCACCTATTTGCAAACGATCTCGCGACAGGTTATTCCATTGTTTTAGCTTAGTAATGCTGACGTTGTAGCGTTTGGCTATTTTCCATAAACTTTCGCCTGACTTTACTAAGTGTTCTACCTGTTGATCTGCTAGCATCGGCAGTATTAATTTCTTACCTGCGCGGATGCGATCAGTCTTCAAATTATTAAACGCTTTTAGCTGTTTAACGCTGATTGCATAACGTTTTGCAATCACGCTTAAACTATCCCCCGGTTGAATTGTGTAATGCTGCCATTGGCTGTAATCGTTTTCTTTTTGATTAGCCAACATACTCTTAAATTCGGCTTGTTTACTCGCTGGCACAACAATGTGAGGTGCATCAATGACCGCAGGAAAGCGGATAACGCCATAGTTTAACCCCTCTAATGACCGCCATTCTTCTTGGTTATCTAAAATAACTGCACCAGAGACGGGTAAGGCTACTATAGTCTGTTGATTGCTGATGGGTGGAAAGACCATTTTATTACTTTTTAAAAGTTGTGCCGCAGCTAGTAATTTTGGCACGTACTGACTGGTTTGTTTGGGCAGTTTTAAGTTGAAAAAATCAGTGGGTTTGCCTTGTTTTTTATTATTACTAATTGCTCTAAGTACACGGCCTTCACCTAAGTTATAAGCTGCTATTGCATGATACCAATCACCATCAAAGCGCTTGTACAAGTACTCCATAAAATCCAGCGCTGCGCGAGTGCTATCAATAACATCTTGTCGGCCATCATACCAAGGGGATATTTGCACTTTAAAATATTTAGCAATGGCAGGCGTTAATTGCCAAAGTCCAGATGCATGCTTGTGCGAATAGGCACTGGCATCAAAGTCACTTTCAATTAGCGGCATTAATGCTAATTCTATGGGTAAGCTCCGCTTTTCAACCTCTGTGACTATATAATAAAGGTAAGGCTCAGCACGGCGACTGATTTCATCCATGTAATTTGGGTGAGATAAATACCATGCAATGCGTTGTTGTACATCTGGGTGGCTAGAATTGGCAAATGTAAGCTGCGCTCGGATGCGTTGCCACACATCATCGAGTTTCTGAGGACTTAAGGGAGCTATTTGCTCAATATTTTCGTTTTGTTCTTTAACAACAATATTTGGGTTAGCTTTAATATCAGGTTGTGAAGAGGGCTGTTCGGGTGTGGTTTCACAGCCGGATAAAATAAATACTAATGGCAAAATGCGGATAAATCGATTTGAGAACACGTACTACACTACTCCGAAAATATAAATGCGGCTAACCTAAAGCAGGTTAGCTTAACATAGCGTGAGTTAAGAATGACTTGTAGTTGAATTTAACAGTTCCTTAAATTGATCTTTATAGCGACGCGATAAGTTAAGTATTTTTCCTGTTGTAAGTTTTACTTCACTATCTCCACTTGCTAATGGCGTGATTGATTCAACCGCGTCTAACCTAACCGCATGAGAACGGTGAATGCGGCAAAATCCTTGTGGTTCTAACTGAGTTATAAGTTGTGTCATGGTTGCACGAAAAGGGTAAATTCGAGCGCCAATATGTAGATTTACATAATTGCCATTTGATTCAAGCCAATCTACTTCTGCTACGCGAACAATAAATTCTTTTCCCAGCTTTTTTACCAGTAGCCTGTCTAAGTTTACATGTTCAGCAGTATCTTCGCCTTGACTGATCGGGGCTGCTTCACCTGTTAATTGGCTCACGACATATTGATAGGTTTTAATAACAACAATCAAAAATAAGAATCCCCACAAATCTTTGCGGTATTCATAAAGTAACTCAAACCATACTAACCCAAAGTCATATTGCATACCCTGCACGGTGTAAATGAGTTTGCGGATAGCGACCATAATACCAATATGTAATAACGAAAAAGCAATGCTCGCTACTAAGTACAGTAATATTGAATGAGAGATTTTTTGCCAATTAAAGGGCTTAGCTTTTAATAACCAAACTAAAGCCGGAAACAACAATAAAGTGCCAATAGCACTCGAGTATTCCCACACAAAGGGCTCCCAGATCATAAAAGGAAGTGCGCCATCACGTTGGGCTTCCATAATATTTGAGCTGGCATTAATCGTGTTGTTTATAAAAATATAACTAGATAAAAATAATGCCGCATACCATCTCTGGTAGCGCTGAAAGTGCGATAAAGTGATCATTATTATTGTAACTCTTTAAAAGACCGCAATTAGACTAGCAAGAGAGTGATAAAACACCAAGTTTATATCATCCCTGATATCCACCGCTTATCCCTATTGACTGTTTTATAAGCCTTTTGTGATTGCTTAACACAATGTGTTGTCCATAGTTGTTATTAATTAATCGTAAGTTAAATCTTCTATGAATCTTAAAATAGTCATTAAAAATACAACACGTACGCTATTAAAACCTTGGTTAAATGTGTTTAACCAAGGTGAAGAGTTACCATCTCGCCGTTATGATTTAGATTGGCTGAGAGTACTTGCATTTGGTTTATTAATTTTTTACCACACCGGTATGTTATACAGTGAAAATTGGGGCTTTCATTTTAAAAGTCAGTACTTATCCAGCGGTATTGAAAACATCATGCTTTTATTGTCGCCATGGCGGATGGGATTAATTTGGTTTATTTCAGGTGTGGCGCTGCGCTTTATTGTTGCGCGCTTTAGTCTAGGTATGTTTTTAACTACGCGAAGTGTAAAAATATTACTGCCTTTATTGTTTGGCATTTGGTTTATTGTGCCTATTCAGCTTTATGCGCAAATGAGCCAAGAAGCCAGTTTAGCTATGGGCTTTTGGCAGTTTTACAGCCAGTTTTTTGATTTAACCAACCCTTTATTCGAGCGCTATCAAGCAGGGATTTGGCCTCATGTCGATGTGAATCACCTTTGGTACTTACGTTCGTTATGGCAATTTACTTTATTGCTGGTGCTAGCAATGCCGCTGCTTCATCACGCTACTGTGCATACAATAATCACGCGTTTATGTGGGCGCTCGTTATTTACAGTTTTTATTGTATTGCTATTGCCGCTGTGTATTTTAAAACTGAGCTGGCCGAGTGATACTTTTCGATACCCCATGGGCGCGCTGTTCTTACTTTATGGTTACTTGCTTGCTTGGCAGCCTACATTTTATAGCCAGCTACTTCGCTATTGGCGAGTATTATTCGTGGTATTTACGTTAGGTTATATAGTTGTTGTGCTGTGTTATAACACGATTTGGCAAAACCCTGCTGCTAGCCAATGGCAAATTACCAGTATGGATATGCTGTATACTGCGCAACGATTAATGGGCGTGTTGTTAATGCTGGCACTAGCACAACATTTTTTGAATCACGATCACCCTAAACTGGCTTTATTAAACGGTGCAGTATTCCCTTTTTATCTATTGCATCAAAGTGTGATTATTGGCCTTGCGTTTTATTTGTCGAAGCTGCAATTAGGTGGTTTTGTGGAGCCATTACTTATACTCAGCCTCACTTTCATTATTTGTTGGCTGGTGTTTATTGTTGCGCGCCGTATCGACTTATTAAGCCCACTGTTAGGAATTAAAGTCACAGGTAAATATAAAGCATGGCAAGTTAGAGCTGGCTTTTATTGCGGACTTATATTGGTAAGCCCGGTGATCTTTAGGTTGATTTAGCATCAAAAATATAACTTAGAATATTTTATAAATGGTTGGTTTTAGGTGGTATGTGCTACAAAACTCGGTTAGATTAAAAGATTACTATGTGGTTATAACTACAACCTTGGCAAAGCAAATTTATTTTAGGGATGATTAATGCGTTTTTTCTTATTTGTATTTTTATGGGGCTTGACTAGCACAGCTTTTGCTACAACATCACCTAATTCAACGCCTGTAAATTCTGCTCCTATTATAGCTAATACGCAAAATAGCCAAGATTTGATGTATCAGCAACTGTTTAGTATGCAAAGCCAACTAGTTCGACTAGATGAAAAGCTACAGCAACAAAAATCACTCGGTAATGATTTTAAGACCTTAGAAGCCGCGCAGCAAGCACTCAAAGCTCAACTTGCTAACTTACAAACTAAACTCGAAACGCAAGAAAAGCTGCAAACTAATCAAATGAATGGAGTTGATGGACGGATTTCTGACATAGCAAGTAATACTAATATGTGGGGAATGGCATTTACCATTTTTGGTTTGATTATCACGGTTGCAGCAGTAGGGCTCGGCTTTAACGCAAAAAACAGAGCTGTATACGAAGCCAAGCAGGCTGCTAATACAGCCTCAGAAAGTCATATGGAAAAATGGTTATTAGATAATAAAGGTAAATTAATTTCAGAGACCAAAGTTGAGCTTGAAAAGGTGAGCCTTGAGCTAAAAGAGCGAGCCGAAAAGTTAGCAACAGAAGCGAGTGCTGCACTAAATAAAATTGAGCGTGATCTAATAGAAGAAAGTAAAAGAATTATTACTTCAAATAAAGGGGAAACAGGTAAAGGTTTAAGTAAACACAGCAAATCTCCTACAAGGGCTTCAGCTAAAAATTGGTTTAAAGTTGGTTTAAGTGCATTTGAAAAGAATGAATATGATGAGGCGTTAAAAGCTTGGGCAAAAGTATTGCAGTTATTAGATCAAAAAGAAGAGCCCGAACTTTATGCTGTCACACTGATGAACCAAGGTATTACTCATGGAAGACTAGCCAAGCCAGATGACGAGCTCAACAGCTATGAAGCTTTGATTGAACAGTTCAAAGACTCATCGAATGAAGAGATTCAAATTC
>NZ_PNDI01000057.1:0-35032 GCF_005887465.1 Pseudoalteromonas sp. S1610
CCGAGGGGCGATTTACTCTTTGTTGCTCGGTTTTTACTTAGCCCACTAGGTTGCAAACCTCGCGCCGCGATTAAAACAGCCCCTAGTTTGAACAAATTTCAATCCGCAAAGGTCAACAGGCCCTAATGATATTAAATTTTAAAAACGATAGCCCACAGTGAGTGATATTGTGCGAGGGTCGCCGTAGTAACCAATCAAGGTATTGTCTCCACCAAGACCCGGCGTGTATTTGCTGGTATCAGTTGGATCTGACGGGTCAGGAGCCACGAACTGATAACCACCAATCATGTATTCTTCATCGGTTAGGTTTTTACCATAAATACCCGCAGTCCAATGGCCATCTGCGCTGTACCAAGTAACACCAATATTTAATAATCCGTAGGCGTCTTGTGTTAAGAGGCTATCTTCTTCGAACAGTGCGTAATCACCACGATGGTAATAATTACCATTCATAACAAAGTCGCCCATATCTGTGTATAAACGGTACGTTGCACCTAAATTAAAGGTCAGATCAGGAGTATTCGAGACGCTAAAACGGTCTGACTTATCAAATGTTTCACCGGTATCAGGATTGGTATCAATTACATTTTCAAAACTACTGTCGATGTAACCTATTGACGCGTCGAAAGTTAGTGCATCGCTTGCAACATAGCTAAGTTCTAATTCAACGCCATCAGACTTAGACTCGCCAATATTACCTAAGCGCTGGTTTAAATCTGCGGCGCTGTCACCAGGTAATACCGAAATATACTGACGATCCTTGTGATCAAGTGTGAATACGGTTAAGTTTGCGCGTAAATTATCATTCCATTCGCTTTTCATGCCTAACTCAATTGAGTCAACTACTTCGGGTCTTGCTGCTGGTTCTGCTGTTGTAGCTCGTGGATTAAATGTCCCTGACTTAAACCCTTGCGAGTAACTAGCAAAAAACATAATGTCGTTATTGTATTGGTATTCCACACCTGCACGAGGTGTAAAGCGTGACCAATCTTCGCTGTCATCGAGTACGGTAGGCACTAATTGGCCTTCAGGGCGTACATAGCCTGGGATCCAACCTGATTCAGGATAAACAACGTCAAAAATAAGACCATTATTTACAATCGCTTCTTTGCTGTCTTTGGTATAGCGTGCGCCTAGGGTCATTGACCATTTTTCATCAAAGTCATAGCTTCCTTGTATATAAGCTGCTTTGCTGGTGGAGTTGCTACAACCGCTTACTTCACGGGTAAGCCCAGGGGCACCTAAACTTTGACCAAGCACACCTAGTACAGCCTCAAACTGGCCACACGATTCACCATCATAGTAATATAAGCCCGATACTAATTTGTAGTCATCGCCACTGTGATTTAGCTGCAACTCATGCGTGGTTTGTTCATCGTCATAAATGGCTGGAACATCAAAAATAGGTAAAGAGGTATTATCAAAGTCGATATTGGTTGGTGAATAGCTTTCTCTTGTTGCTGCAACGTATTTAATGCTGGTGTTTGCGCTCATATCCCAGCGAGCAGTTAAGCTCATACCTTCAAGTTCTACTTTGTTCCATGTTGGTAAACTAGTATAAGAGTCATACACGCTATCTGGCACAGGCGCATTAGTTAATATGCTTGGAAGTAAGCGATATCCGCCTTTCGCGTTAGAGTCATCATCGGTTTTATCCCACGCTAAACGAAAGAATAAGTCATCGGTTGGGGTGTACTCTAGCGTAACCCGTGCAGCGGTAACATCTTTGTTGTAGTTTTCGCGATCTTGGTTATCAAGCGCAGACGTTAAAAATTCACCATAGCCATCACGGTTCAATGTGGCAAAACCAAAACCAACATAGAGTTTTTCGTCAATAAGTGGGAGCTGCCCAGTAACTTTTAAATCTTTTTGGCTGTAGCTGCCTACGGTGCCTTGAATATTTAGCGTTGCATCTCCGCTCATTTCTTTGGTGACATACTTTACTGCACCACCAATAGTGTTTTTGCCATATAGCGTACCTTGCGGGCCACGTAATACTTCAATTTGTTGCACATCAAGTAAGTCGAGCACGGCACCTTGCGGGCGGGCGATGTATACATCATCAATGTAAATACCTACACCGGGTTCATAACCCCAGAGAGGGTCTTGCTGACCTACACCGCGAATAAACGCAGTGATAGTAGAGTTAGTGCCTCGGCTTGATTGTAGTGTGGTGTTGGGCGAAAACTGCTGTACCTCGGTCATCACACTAATGCCATTTTCTGCTAATTCTTGTGCGCCAATTGAGGTTACGGCAACCGGAACTTCTTGTAAGTTTTCAACGGTTTTGCGAGCGGTTACTTCTATTCGCTCTAACTCTGCTTTTTTTACTGTAGAGGCTTGTTCAGCTGCCACACTTGTTGTGCTTAATAAGGCCAGTGAAACAGCGAGTGTAACGGGTGTGATATTTTGTTTGAGCTTTATCATTGGTGTGTTCCTGTTGTTATTAGTTGATTATTTGTTTGCTCATGTCACCTGCACTTAATGTAGAAGATAGTGTTAAAAAATGAATTAGTACCATAGTGCTATATGTTTTTAACACCTTGACTTATCTTGCTTTTAAGCCAAATTTAAAGCATGTAGTACCTTAGTGTTATGTCTTTATTTTCGCTGAGCGATAAAACTAACAGCAGTTACTGCGATGTCACCTCATCTGGGTAATAACAATAATTATAGGAATGTCTATGCTGAGCATGATAGGGCTGTTAGGCGGTTTAATACTGCTAATAATTTTAACGTTGCGTGGGGTCAATTTATTTATTGCCGCGCCAATATGTGCATTGTTGGTAGCACTAACTAGTGGGATGGCTATATTCCCGGTGACTGCCGATAGTAATTTTATTAACGCGTATATGGATGGCTTTGCTGGATTTTTAAGCGCATGGTTTTTTATGTTTTTGCTGGGCTCGTTGTTCGGTAAATTTATGGAAGATACAGGCGCAGCAGACAGTGTAGCCAGTTACATTGTTGGCAAATTAGGTATGAAGCATGCGGTGCTCGCGGTGGTGATTGCTTGTGCCGTACTGACTTATGGCGGAGTCAGCGTATTCATTGTGGCGTTTTCGGTTTACCCGATGGCGCTCAGTTTATTTAAAGACGCTGATTTGCCACGGCGCTTTATACCTGCAACGTTAGCGTTTGGTTCAGTGACGTTTACTATGACCTCTGCGGGATCGCCTGAAATTCAAAATTGGATACCCGTAAAGCATTTAGGTACCTCACCTTATGCCGCGTGGGAAGTAAGCTTAGTGGTGGCTATTTTTATGGCGACAGTAGGTTACTTTTGGCTAAATAAAATGATTAAAAAGGCGGTTGCCAAAGGTGAGCGCTTTGCTGCTAGAGACGATGATCCGGTTATTTTAGAGCGTAAGCGGCCGCACCCAATCACCGGGGTTATTCCTTTGCTGGTGGTGCTACTTCTATCATTTATATTACATGATGTTTTACAGCAAACTGCGCTGATTGTGGCGCTGCTTGGTGGTGTTTTGAGTATTGTGGTCATTAATTATAAGTATTTCCATAACATGGCCAATGCAATCAATATGGGTACCACTGGTGCCTTAGTGGCGATAGGTAACACTGCAGCTGTAGTTGGGTTTGGCGCTGTGGCTAAAGTATCACCGGCTTTTATTGCTGCTGTTGATGCTATGACTCATATGCCAGGTAATGAGCTGGTGGGGGCTGCTGTTGCAGTGAGCGTCATAGCTGGGTTAACGGGGTCAGCATCCGGCGGGCAAGCGATTGCACTACCGCTTGTGGCTCCTGGATATTTGGATATGGGAGTTAATCCAGAGCAATTACACAGAGTGGTTGCTATTAGTTCTGGTGCATTAGATAGCCTGCCACATAATGGCTACGTTGTCACAACCATCAGGGCCATTTGTAAAGAAACACATCAACGCGCTTATTGGCCATTAGCTGCATTGACCGTGGTTATCCCATTGGTTGGGGTGGCTCTTGCACTAAGCTTATTCATCACTTTTTAAGGAATTGCAATGAGAATAATATTAATAATAGGGTTGCTGTTTTTATTTAGTAGTACCGTGTTTGGCGCTGATAAAGCAGAGCCATTACTAGTAGAAAAGCAACATTTTAGCACTGAAAACTTCACAACGGTTTCAGGTACAACGTTGCCACAGGTTGATATTGGCTGGGAAAGTTATGGTGAGCTTAACGAAGCCAAAGATAATGTGATTTTGATCACTCATTATTTTTCTGGAACCTCTCATGCTGCAGGTAAATATTCAGCCGACGACGCCGCAGCAGGGTACTGGGATGCGTTAATTGGCTCAGGAAAAGCCATAGATACTAACAAGTATTTTGTGATCAGCTCTGACACCTTAGTCAATGCCAACTGGCATGATGAAAATGTCATCACCACAGGCCCAGCGTCAACTAATCCCAAAACAGGTAAACCATATGGTTTAGATTTTCCTGTGGTTACGATTACTGACTTTGTGAATGTGCAAAAGCGTTTACTCGAAAGTCTAGGTATCACTAAGTTACATGCCGTGATGGGCGCATCAATGGGGTCGTTTCAAGCTCTTGAGTGGGCAACGCGTTACCCAGATAAAGTAGAGCGATTAATTCATGTGATTGGCGCTGCAAAAATGGATGCATGGACAGTCGCTGCCCTTGAAAAGTGGGCATTGCCAATTCGGTTAGATAAAAACTGGCAGCAAGGTAATTACTACGACAAGGAACGCCCATTAGATGGACTTGCCGCCACCATGCTTAATATTACCCAAGATGCCATGCACCCGATTATTTATAACGCTAGCTTCCCTGACTTTAACGTACTTGATGAAGGCGCGTTAAAAGACATTCGTACCTTGCCAAAATTGAGCCAAACACTGGCGCAAAGAGCCATGGCAAGAGCAAAAGCCCAAGATGCAAATCACGTATTGTATTTGGTACGGGCATCACAACTGTTTACTGCCGGTATGGAGCAAGACTTAAGTACAGCACTTAAAAAGATCAGCGCTAAAACATTGTTATTACCTGCCACCAATGACCTACTTCTACGCCCTGAAAATATGCGAACCGTGTATGAGTCAATGAAGTCGCTGGGGAAAGACGTTCAGTTTTCTGAAATTGAAGGCGGTTGGGGACATTTGGATGGCATTTTTTCAATCTTGCCTAAAGCGCAGCTTATCAGTGAGTTTTTAGAGGAATAGCAGTATGAGTCAAAACGTTTTAATCACCGGTGCAGCTAGTGGAATAGGGTTTTATATTGCTGAGCAGTTAGCTCTTGCTGGGCATACTATTATTGTTACCGATCTTAATGAGCAACAGGCTCAACAAGCAGCGCAAAAAATAGTTAATCAGGGTGGTAACGCTCATGGTTACGCACTTAACGTTGCTGATAGCCAAGCGATTGAGGACTTTTTTAGCACCTTTACGCAACCTATCGATGTATTAATTAATAATGCAGGAATACAGCATGTGGCAAAACTTGAAGACTTTCCTGCAGATAAGTGGCTGCTTTTACAGCAAGTGATGTTGGTTGGCCCGGCAATGATGAGTAAAGCAGTTTTGCCACGTATGCGGGCTCAAAACTTTGGTCGAATCATAAATATTGGTTCTATTCATGCGATGGTCGCCTCTAAATATAAGTCGGCTTATATCGCTGCAAAACATGGCTTAATCGGCTTTACTAAAACTATGGCACTCGAAACAGGGGGTGCCAATATTACTATTAACACTGTTTGCCCTGCCTATGTGAAAACGCCTTTGGTAGAACAGCAGATTGCCGCACAAGCAAAAGAACATGGTATTTCTGAGCAACAAGTGATCGACACGATTATGCTAGCACCCATGCCGAAAAAAGCATTTATCGGCTTAGACGAGATCCTGCATACCGTTAGTTTTTTAATGGCAGATGCCGCACGAAATATTACCGCTCAAGCGATCGCCATTGATGGCGGCTGGACAGCACAATAGGGGTTATTATGGCAGGTTTTGATAAAGTAGTAACAAGCTACAGTGAAGCAATGGCAGGGCTTGAAGACGGGATGACTATTATTGCTGGTGGTTTTGGTTTATGTGGTATTCCTGAGGGATTAATTGCACAGATTAAGCGCCAAGGCACCCGAGACTTAACCTTAGTGTCGAACAACTGTGGTGTTGATGGCTTTGGATTAGGGTTGTTACTTGAAGACAAGCAAATTAGTAAAATGATTGCCTCGTATGTGGGCGAAAATGGGTTATTTGAGCAGCAGTTACTGAATGGTGAGTTAGATGTTGAATTGACGCCACAAGGAACATTAGCTGAAAAAATGCGTGCTGGTGGTGCGGGCATTCCTGCCTTTTATACCGCAACCGGTGTGGGCACTCCGGTCGCCGAAGGCAAAGAAACACGCAATATTAACGGCCGTGATTACTTACTTGAGCCGAGTATTACCGGTGATTTTGCTATTGTAAAAGCCTGGAAAGCGGATCGCTATGGAAATTGTATTTATCGTCATACGGCGATGAACTTTAATCCTATGGCAGCCACTGCTGGTAAAATTACCGTGCTCGAAGTTGAAGAAATTGTAGAGCCTGGCGAGCTTGAGCCAAGCCAAATTCATACACCCGGTATTTATATTGACCGTGTTATTAAAGGTGAATTTGAAAAACGGATTGAAAAAATCACAACGCAACCGGCCGAGCAATAAGGAGTATATAGTTATGGCATTAACACGAGAGCAAATAGCAAAACGCGTGGCGATGGAACTCGAAGATGGCTACTACGTCAATTTAGGCATTGGTATACCAACACTTGTCGCGAATTATGTGCCTGAAGGCATTGAGGTGATGTTGCAATCGGAAAATGGCCTCTTAGGAATGGGGCCATATCCACACGCTGACTCAGTGGATGCGGATATGATCAACGCGGGGAAGGAAACAGTAACCGCAGCAACTGGTGCCGCTATTTTTAATTCTGCAGAAAGCTTTGCCATGATCCGCGGTGGGCATGTTGATTTAACTGTTTTGGGTGCTTTTGAAGTTGACCAAAATGGCAACATTGCTAGTTGGATGATTCCTAACAAGCTGGTTAAAGGTATGGGCGGAGCGATGGATTTAGTGGCTGGGGCAAAAAACATTATTTGCACCATGACCCATGCAAACAAGCATGGTGAGTCAAAACTATTAAGTGAATGTAGCCTGCCACTAACCGGTGTTGCCTGTATTAATAAAGTAATTACGGATCTCGCTTTATTAGAAATTAAAGACGGCGCTTTTCACTTGTTAGAATGCGCTCCAGGAGTAAGTGTTGATGAAATTAAAGCCAAAACGGCGGGTAATTTAGTTATTAACGACAAAGTCAAAACCATGACTTTTGAGTAATTTTACTAATGATGGGCATGGAGCAAAATAATTTTATATGCTTCATGCCATCACTGCATTGCACTTATTAAGCACTTAAGTCATTTAAATTCAGTTTATAACGGGCCCCTATCAAGCCCATCTCATACCCCAAAATATCTTTAAAGCAAGTTTTTTATAAATTGATTGCATTTTAAGCGACTTCTATGGTGATGTTCGCTTTAAGTAATGCTATACTCCCGCCGAATAATTTATCGACTTTATTAAGAGTAAAATTAATGGCAGATTTATCGAAGTACAGAAACATTGGTATTTTCGCGCACGTTGATGCGGGTAAAACCACAACTACTGAGCGTATCCTAAAGCTTACAGGTACTATCCACAAAACAGGTGAGGTTCATGATGGTGAATCGACTACCGATTTCATGGATCAAGAAGCTGAGCGCGGTATTACTATCCAGTCTGCGGCAGTAAGCTGTTTCTGGAAAGATCACCGTTTTAACGTTATCGATACTCCTGGACACGTTGACTTCACAGTTGAAGTTTACCGTTCACTTAAAGTATTAGATGGCGGTGTGGGTGTATTCTGTGGTTCTGGTGGTGTTGAGCCACAATCAGAAACTAACTGGCGCTATGCGAACGAATCAGGTGTTGCACGTATCATCTTCGTAAACAAATTAGACCGTATGGGTGCTGATTTTTACCGTGTAACAGCGCAAGTACAAAAAGTACTTGGTGCTACTCCACTTATCATGACTTTACCAATTGGTATTGAAGATGAATTCGTAGGTGTTGTTGACGTTTTAAACAAGCAAGCATACGTTTGGGATGACACTGGTCTTCCTGAAAACTACGAAATCACTGACGTTCCTGCAGACATGGTAGACAAAGTTGACGAATACCATGAAATGCTTATCGAGACTGCTGTAGAGCAAGACGATGACCTAATGGAAGCATACATGGAAGGTGAAGTACCTTCAGTTGAAGATATCAAGCGTTGTATCCGTAAAGGTACTCGTGACCTTGCATTCTTCCCTACGTTCTGTGGTTCTGCATTCAAAAACAAAGGTATGCAACTTGTTCTTGACGCAGTAGTAGATTACTTACCTGCACCTACAGAAGTTGATCCTCAACCTCTTATGGATGAAGAAGGTAACGAAAACGGCGAGCATGCAATTGTATCTGCAGACGAACCTTTCAAAGCGCTTGCATTCAAAATCATGGATGACCGTTTTGGTGCGTTAACATTCGTACGTATCTACTCTGGTGTGCTTAACAAGGGTGACACTATCCTTAATGCATTTACAGGTAAAACTGAGCGTGTTGGCCGTATGGTTGAGATGCAAGCAGATGAGCGTAAAGAGCTTACTACAGCACAAGCGGGCGATATCATCGCTATCGTTGGTATGAAAAATGTGCAAACTGGTCATACTCTATGTGATCCTAAGCACCCAGTAACACTTGAGCCAATGGTATTCCCAACTCCAGTAATCTCGATTGCTGTACAGCCTAAAGATAAAGGCGGTAATGAGAAAATGGGTGTTGCTATCGGTAAAATGGTTGCAGAAGATCCATCTTTCCAAGTTGAGACTGATGAAGATTCAGGCGAAACTATCCTTAAAGGTATGGGTGAGCTTCACTTAGATATCAAAGTAGATATCCTTAAGCGTACTTACGGTGTAGACCTTATCGTTGGTCAACCACAGGTTGCTTACCGTGAAACTATCACTCGTGAAATCGAAGATAGCTACACGCATAAGAAACAATCTGGTGGTTCTGGTCAATTTGGTAAAATCGATTACCGCATCAAGCCAGGCGAAGTGGGTTCAGGTTTCGCGTTCACTTCATCAGTTGTTGGTGGTAACGTACCTAAAGAATTCTGGCCTGCAGTTGAGAAAGGTTTCAAATCAATGATGGGTGAAGGTGTTCTAGCTGGCTTCCCAGTACTTGACGTTGAAGTTGAGCTTTTCGACGGTGGCTTCCACGCCGTGGATTCATCTGCAATTGCTTTCGAAATCGCTGCTAAAGGCGCTTTCCGTCAGTCTATCCCTAAAGCGGGTGCACAACTTCTTGAGCCAATCATGAAAGTTGACGTGTTCACACCAGAAGATCACGTAGGTGATGTAATTGGTGACCTTAACCGTCGTCGTGGTATGCTAAGCAATCAAGAAGCTGGTTTAACTGGCGTTCGTATTAAAGCTGACGTACCGTTATCAGAAATGTTCGGTTACATCGGTTCACTACGTACAATGACATCTGGTCGTGGTCAGTTCTCTATGGAGTTCTCACACTACGCTGCATGTCCACAAAACGTAGCTGATACTGTAATCGCTGCAGAAAAAGAGAAAAACGCTGCTAAGTAATTAGCACTCTAACTCTTTAAAAAAACCCGCACTTGCTGCGGGTTTTTTATTGTTTAACTTTTATAAAGCATGATTGATTTAAAGATAATGAAGCCCGTCGTATTAAATGAACATGGCTTAAAAAATAAGTGTAAACGCAGCTAAAAAAAAAGGAGCAACACAAGGTTGCTCCTTTTTTATTTGTAGTGGCATTAACTTAGCTTATTAGCAGTTTTTGTGATGAGTGCTTTAAACTTCTTTCGATGTGATTCACTACTAAAGTTCTGAATAGGCATTGTCACTTTATGTTCTAATGGTAACAATGGTGTTGCTGTTGAATAACGCCCTACAGGTGGAACGGCTATCTCTTTGAGGTGTACTTTAAGAGCCGCTAATGTTGCATCGTCATCTACTTCACTCGGGCAGAGGAAAATGCCCCACTGCCTTAGCTTAATGCCTAGCTTGATACTACTTGAGTAACGCACAATAGGAGCAGCGAGGATGAGCCCTAATAAAATAGGAGATAACCACCAAAAAAAGACCGGTGTAAAGTAATAAGCAACACTACCCCATACAATGGCAACAAGCGAAGAAAACAATGTATAACCAAACGCTTCTTTCCATGGCACCATTCTACCTTCACGCGGTTGAGCATCCCATTTTACTTTTTTGCCTAAAAATACACAGACTACAAAGTACGCATGAAATACCATCATCAATGGTGCCACAATAATAGCAAAAATGGTTTCAATGATAGATCCTAAAATGAGCTTTAATGCACCACCAAAGCGCTGTTTACGGTGCACTAAAGTAACAATGACGCCCATAAGTTTAGGTAATAACAAAATAATAATTGTTAGGTAAAGTAATGAGTCAATGAGATCTGTTTTGGCTATTTGCCAAGTCGGAAATAACTGATAGGCACGATTAAAGTAGACATCACTATTTAAAGCACGTGTTACCGCATCTATGGTACTTAATGCCAGCATAGACAACCAAATAAGAGATGAAATATACGCTGTTGCACCTAGTAAAAAGTGCAGTTTGCTCATTAGCTTTAGCTTTGCTGATGAAAGTAAACCTAGGTGTTGAATATTACCCTGAACCCAACGTCTATCTCGTACAGCATAATCTAAGATATTACTGGGAACCTCTTCATAACTGCCTTCAATATCGGCAAGTAATAATACGTCCCAATTTGCGCTATGTAATAGAGAAGCTTCCACAAAATCATGGCTTAAAATTTCTCCACCAAAGGGGGCTTTACCTTTGAGTGTTGGCAAGCCACAGCAATCAATAAACGCACTAACACGAATGATGGCATTATGCCCCCAGTAATTGGCTTTATCGGTTTGCCAAAAAGCAGAGCCAGTAGCTAACATTGGGCTATAAAGAATCGAAGCAAACTGTAAAAAGCGTCCAAAAAAAGTATCTTGGCGCACAGGAATAGGAATAGTTTGAATCAATCCCGCTTGTGGGTTATTCAGCATACTAGTAGTGAGTTCTAGCATGCATTGACCCGTCATCACACTATCAGCATCCAATACAATCATATGCTCGTATTGGCTACCCCAACGTTCGCAAAAATCGGTTAAGTTACCTACTTTACGATGTTTATTATCTTCACGACGACGGTAAAATATTTGTTTTGCTGTATCGCCAAGACGTTCACATAAAGCATGCCATGCGCTTAATTCATTACTGGCAATAGTTGCGTCTTGTGTATCGCTCAGTAAATAAAAATCAAAGTGTTTTAATTGCCCAGTGGCTTTTAACGATTGCAAGCTCACTTCAAAGCCAGCAATAACTCTATGGGTATCTTCATTATAAATTGGCATAACTACAGCCGTTTTTTGCTGTGATAGTGCTTCATTGTTAATGGAGACCGGTTTTATTCTTCTAAGCGTGAGCGGATCTATACGAAATAGCTGCAGTATAAAACCAATGCAGCCACTACAAAATGCGGTGACTATCCAAGCAAAGGTAATAGAAAACAAAGCAAGCAGTGCATATTCAAGCAAGGTCATGCCATTTGAGTTTAAAATTTCAAACATAATTGAAATGCCATAGCCTGAGAGGCCAATAGCAGCTATAGCAAATAACCATACGCGAAGTGTTTTAAAAGGCATTGGTGTGCCAGTACTTTGTTTACTTGATGTCATTTGGATACCAAACATAGCTCCATACCTCGCTCACTGCTTTGTTACGTAGTTTTAGCGATAAACGCATATCTACAGGATTACTGTCTTTTGGGGCGACTTTGAAGGCAACTCGCCAGCCTAATGATTTTGGTAGCTTTTGCACTGTAATATCACGCACTTCACCTGTGGTAAGTTGCAAGTCTGCGCTAAGTACTAATTTTTCAGATAATTGATTGATATCAGGGCCAGTAAAGTCAACAGTAAACTGACGATGGCTCTTTGGAGGTGGGTTATCTTCACCAGGCAATGCTGCACTGCCAATGCGTGTTCTAGCCACTTTAGCCAAATTATTTTGGCTTAGATAATCATTAAAGGTCGATATTTTGTAGCTAAACTTTAATGCTTCTCCTGCTTTGAACGGCTTTTCAGGAACCCAATAACTTACAATATTATCGTTAGTTTCAGTATCTGTTGGAATCTCAACAAGCTCAACACGGCCATTCCCCCATTCACCTTGTGGTTCTATCCAAAAGCTAGGGCGGTCATGATAATGCGCTTCTATATCAAAGTAGTTATTAAAGTCACGGTCACGCTGTGCAAGGCCAAAGCCTTTAGGATTTTCATATGAAAAAGAGGTTACGCTAAGTTGGGATGGATTATTAAGTGGACGCCATACCCAGTTACCTTCTTGTGATTGCGTGAGCAAACCGTCTGAGTCGTGTACTTCAGGGCGATAATCATCAAAAAACTTGGTACTATTTTCACCGTGATAAAACATACTCGTTAATGGTGCTATACCAAGCTTTTTAACATCTTTACGGGCAAAAATTTGCATGTCGACGCTAACACTTGTCTGCGTGTTAGGGTCTATCTCAAACTTGTAAGCTCCCGCTACTGATGGACTATCAAGTAAAGCAAAAATAGTAATATTAGTTTGCTCGGGTGTTGGTTTAACTAACCAGAATTCTTTGAATGAAGGAAACTCTTCACCAGATGTTTGTGCGGTATCAATCGCCAGTCCTCGTGCAGATAAACCATAAACTTGGTTAGGCCCAACTAAGCGAAAATAAGAAGCGCCCTGAAATACCATAACCTCATCTTTATAGTCATCGTTATTTAATGGGTAATGTAATCTAAAACCAGCATGCCCTAACTGCGTACCTTCAATACTTTTTGCTATTTCATCTTTTAGGTGTGCTGCTGTTCCATCATATTGATAAAACTCTGTGCTAAATGGAAGGCGGCTAAGCTTTGCATTTTGATCAACGATATTGATTTTTACTGGCGTTTTATATAAAAAACCGGGGTGAAATAATTGCAGCTCATAAAGCCCTTCATCTTTCCATACCGATTGGTCTTGCTTAAAGCGGATTGAGCGGTAGTCTTGATAATCAATACTATTAAGCGCATCTAACTGTATTTCTTTTGGTGCAATGTAATCTTGTTCAGCAAGCTTTTTAGCTCGCGCACTTAGCACATCAAATAAACTGCTCTGCGGTATTGCGGCTTCAAGTGAAGATGCAGCAATCGCGCTGTTAGTTCCCCACAGTGAAAAAACCATCAACATCCCAAACAAAGGCTTTTTAAAAACCCTTTGATAAGTAGATATAAGGTGAATGCGCGCTTTCATTTTGAATCCTTTATAAAAAAATATGTTTACTGCTAAGATTGACGTTTATCTCAGTTGCTCTTGGTATGGATTAGAAGGACAAGTTGTTTATCACTTTCAATCAAGCCGCTATAACGCATTTTGACTTTTCGAAAAACAAACAGTGTTAGAGTTACCTTGAGTTAGATATGTACTAAGTCAATGCTTGCATAGATAATAAGCAGTGCTTGATGAAGCCTGTCTGAATTACATTTGTATATAAAATAAAAAAGCCGCGAATGCGGCTTTTGAGTTACTTCAAGTAGATACTGGCAACAACTTTAAGTCATGAACCGGTTATTGAAGTCGAAGTTAATCAGCATATTTGGTTGCTTTATAAGTGAGTTTTACATTGCCAAATGGTAAAAAGCCATTTACGCGGACTTTCCATTTACCCGATTTAGGATTGGTAAATGTACAGTTTTCTGCGTTTCCTCTACTAATTGATGCGCAGTCACTTCTAAACAAAGTCGGGCTTCTTTTGTGTCTAACAAATAAGTTTGCATCGCCCCATCCACCGTCTAGGCTAATAGTTAGCTCGTCATAACCTTCAGGAATATCAATGCGGTAGTTTTTCCACCAAAACCAGCCGCGAATATTATCAATTTCACCGGTGATCACCTCTGGTTCTGGCTCAGGTGGCGCGATAATCGTTGAACGAATATCGACAATAACAGGGTCATGATCTGATGCTCTGTAAGGTCCTTGAGCATACAAGCTTGATTGCTGTGCGTCAGATTTAAATTCAACATTATAATCAAGTGAAATAGGCTCATCGGCGTTAATATGCCAATCACTGGCGCTCACTACTTTACTTAATAAGCTCGGGCTTGCTAGGGCGTGATCTAAACTTCCTGCACGACCAGAAAAGCTGTAAGAATAACCTAAGGTGTTGCCATCTAACTCAGCAACCACATTTTTAAGGCCCTTATCAGCAAATGCACGGATAGGATCTTCCATTGCATACGCGTTCATGTCGCCAACAAGAATGATATCTTCATCATCAACTCCTGTTGGTTTGCTATTTAGCCAATCAGCAAATGCATTTGCGCCAGCAGTTCGGATTTCATTCCAACATGCTTGACCGTCACCTTGATCTGCATTGCCGCCAGTGGCACTTCTACAACCACCTTTAGATTTTAGGTGTGCTACGGCAACAGTAAAGACTTCCTCTGTATCTAAAGATTTAAAGCTTTGTGCAATTGGTGCACGGTTGCTGTAATCGAAAGGCGCATCGGTAGTGATTGCTGCAGTACCCACTTGCTGCACTTTATCAGCACGATAAATAAGCGCAGTCGTGATAGCGTCGGTGCCGATTTTATCAACACCAAAATCCACGAATGCATACTGATTTTGACTATCAGCGTCATTAAGTGCATTTACTAAGCTTGCAACAGCACTGAATTCACCAAAGCCGTCATTTTCAATTTCCATTAAGCCAATCACATCCGCTTGCAAAGCACTAATAGCGCTGACTAGCTTGGCTTGTTGGCGAATTAACTCGGCTTCTGAATCAGCACCACGGCTAGTTGGAAAACCACCGCTTTGGCCATCGCCATTAAAGTAGTTAAGTACGTTAAAGCTGGCAACACGTAAATCAGCGTCAGGGTTTAACTCTGGCGCATCGGTGCGTGGATTGGTTGCTATAAACTGAGGTGTTGTTGTTGGGTGAATACGGTAAGTACTAAAGCTGTAAGCTAGCGCACCTGTTACAGAATTTACTGTATCGCCTGTGCGTAGAGTATTCTCTGCTGATAATCCTGGGACAGGGTAAGCGATAGGATCGCGGTTTTGACGAGTTGAGCCATCATCTAAGAGTATTTTTTTATTTATATTTTGCGCTTCAATCGCATTCGCAGCCGCGCCAGGAAGTGCAACTTGAGTACCTTGGTATAAGCGTTCAGTAGCAAGCTCTAGTTCACCATAGCGACCTAAACCATAATTGTTGGTAACAATAAGTGGCTGCTCTAAGGTCACTAACATACCCTCAAACGCTTCTAATTCACTTTGCTCAGTAACGGGTAAAGTAATTTTAGTCGGATAAGCTGAAAGGCCGGTGTCACATATAGCAACTTGACTAACATTGCCAATTTGGGTGGCATCAAAATACTCTTCAACAGTACCTCGTACGCGAACGTGGTCACCAACATTAACATCAGTATTAGTAAAGTAAACAAATACCCCTTCAGAGGTAAGTGGGTTTGTATCTTCATCATAACTCAGTGAGTTAACAAAAAAGCCTTTGAGCTGATCATCAGCCTGGAAGTCAGCTGTTACTACACCTTCAAACTCAACAACAGTGTTAACCATTGGGCTGCTTGCGCCTTCGCCTTGAATGCTGCTAATTAATGTTTTATCAGCGCCACATAATAAAGGCTCTTCAGGTTCTGGGTCTGGATCAGGGTTAGGTGAAGAATTCCCTGCAAAGATACCTAAATCACTAAAGTCATCTTGATCAAATTGCAGCCATAGCTCACTTGGATTAAAAGCGCCATCGGCATCAGTGCGTCCGTTTAGCTCGGTTTCTTTGCGGCGCAATGTTTTATTTTGTGTTTTCACGCCCCCTTCTGACCAAAATGAACCCGGGTCTACACCGCGCTGGCCAAAGCTATCAATAACCACAGAGCCTTGAGTAAGTACCAGCGCATCATCGCCATTAAAGTTAGTCACGGCGCTGAGTTGGTCAGCTTTTTCTTTTAGTTCTGCTGATGCATTCCCATTAACAATGACGTAAGTGCTGTTTGCAGCAAGTTCACCAGTTAAATCGAATGTATTATTTGCATCTGTATTGCCATTTGAATAGAGGCTTAGCGTGTAGCCATCTAATGACAGAGGGGTAGTCGAATTATTAAATAGTTCTACTGCTTTATTATAGCTACTGCCTTCTACGTACTCAGATATAACGAGGTTAGCGGTAGCGGGTGCACTGAGGCTTGCTAATACAAGCGCCAATGGCGTTATTTTTGTTTTCAACATTATTATTTTTCCCGTGTTTTTGTTTCCCCAAATGGGACGCTTAGTGTAATGAAAAATAATTACAAATAGAATACAGAATGTTAACAATGTCGAGATTTGCTTATTTTTTGAGGTTGAAAATACGTTGTGTTTTTAGTTTTGGGTAAGGAAGGGTCTATGTAGTGTGGTTACTTCCCAGAAATGAGAGTAACGCAGCATAAAAAAGGGCTGCCTTTAAATATACAAAAGGGCAATAAAGCCCTTTTATATCAATATGTCGTTATTATTTATTTAAATAGCGAGCAGCTTGCTTAGCAAAGTAAGTCAGAATGCCATCTGCGCCTGCGCGTTTGAATGCTAATAAAGATTCCATAATAGTAGCTTCTTCGCTCAGCCAGCCATTATCAATAGCGGCTTTATGCATCGCGTATTCACCACTTACCTGATAAGCAAATGTTGGTACACCAAACTCATCTTTAACGCGGCGTACAATATCAAGGTATGGCATACCAGGTTTAACCATTACCATGTCGGCGCCTTCCTGAAGGTCAAGCGCGACTTCGCGAATTGCTTCATCTGAGTTAGCAGGATCCATTTGGTAGGTTTTTTTATCAGCGCCTTTTAAGTTCCCAGCAGATCCTATGGCATCTCTAAATGGGCCATAGTAGCTAGATGCGTATTTAGCTGAATAAGCCATAATACGAGTGTGAATAAAACCATCCGCTTCGAGCGCTTCGCGGATTGCGCCAATACGGCCATCCATCATATCTGATGGAGCAACAACATCGGCACCTGCAGCTGCATGTGATAATGCTTGTTTAACTAATATTTCAGTAGTTACATCGTTTATTACATAGCCTTCGTCATCAATAATGCCGTCTTGCCCGTGAGTAGTAAATGGATCGAGCGCCCCGTCAGTGATCACCCCAAGTTCAGGGAAGGCTTCTTTTAAAGCACGAACAGTGCGTTGTACTAAGCCATCATCGTTATACGCTTCTTCGGCATATAATGATTTTTTATCTGCAGGCGTAACAGGGAAGATAGCCACCGCAGGCACACCTAAATCAACTAATTCTTTAGCTTCTTCGATCAGTAGATCAATTGATAAGCGTTCAATACCGGGCATCGATTCAATGCTTTCACGACGGTTTTTGCCTTCAAGCACAAAAACAGGGTAAATAAGATCATTAACACTCAGCTGATTTTCAGCCATAAGGCGACGAGAGAAATCATTACGGCGCATTCTACGCATGCGAGTATATGGGAAAAGGTCTAGTCCAGATTGGGCCATAAGTATACGCTCCTACTGTGGGATTGAAAAATTAACCACTTGATTGCGGCCATGTTGTTTTGCTAAATAGAGTGCCTTATCGGCATAATCAGTAAATAGTTCAGGTTTATGAATATCATCGGCAATTTGAGTATAAACACCGGCACTAATGGTAAAGTCGATAATAGTCCCCGCTACATTCACACTATTATTTGCTATTGCTAAGCGTGTCTGCTCTGCAATGACCAGTGCACCTTGGTTATTAGTATTAGGTAGCAAAATGACAAATTCTTCACCACCATAACGTGCTACTTCATCTAGTGGGCGCTTAAGCTGTTGTTTAATGGTATCAGACACAGCCCTTATAACTTGATCGCCGGTTAGGTGGCCATAGTTATCGTTAATTGACTTAAATTTGTCAATATCTAACATAATAATGCTCAGTGGCGTTTGTTCGCGGCGCGAACGACGAATTTCCATAATTAGTTTTTTATCGAAAAAGCGCCTATTTTTAATGCCTGTTAAGGCATCTTCCATATTGAGTTGTTCAAGTTCGCGGTTTTTATCTTCTAATTCCCTCAGTGTTACTTGTAACTCAAAGGTGCGTTCATCTACTTGGCTTTCAAGCTCTTGGCGGGTGCGCTCTTGTAATTCAATCCGCTCATTTAATAGCGCATCTTGTGCAGCGTTTTGTGCAATTAATGCTTGCTGCGCTGTTACTTGCTCATCGCGTTGTAATATAAATAACTTTATGACGGTATAACTTAAACAAAATGAGCAACCTAAGGACGCTGCAAAGGTTATCATTAAGCTAGCTCGAGTCACTGTATAAAGGCCGGTTAATGCAATGGCAAAATGAATCACAATAATGAAAAACAATATAAGGGCAATTAATAAGCTTTTATTAGGGCTTGTCGGTTGCTGGCGCAAATAAAGTAATGTAGTTATCACGTGGTAAATAAGAATTATAGGTATAGTTGAGATGGCAAATAAAGTTACACTGGGAGTAGGTAATAACCATATAAAACCGATAATTAACGCATACAGTGTTGTAATAGCAGTTTGACCCTTGAGTAACTTAGAGGCGTTAGGTTTGCACACATGCCGCTGTAAGGGCAGAAGCAGAATTGTGCTCAGCATAAGTAATAGAGGCAGCATTAACTGTTGTAGGCCTGCTATGCTTGAGGGAGCATAACGAAACCCAAAACCACCTATATAAGCTAAAAACAGGCTGAGCATCAATGTAATCACACCTGCATAAGCAAAATAATGTTTACGTGAAAAAGCAAATAAAACTATGCTACTGATAGCCAGTGAAAAAATAAATCCAATCAGCAATCCATAAAGCAAGTTAACCATGCTTTTATGGGCTAATAATGCATCCTGTTGCCATAAGGTGAGAGGGACGCGAAGCCCAATTCCCGCATTATTATTAACTTTGAGGTAAACGGTGGTTTCGCTGTTAGCGGGAAGAGTTAATTTAACCAGCAAAGACTCACTTCTAATCGCTCTATCAGATAAAGGCAGAGCATCACCAATATGTTCCGATTTTAGTTGCTCCTCACCTATAAAGTGGTACAGGTATATATTGTTCAGAAGTGGGTTATCGAACGATAGGATTGGCTCTATTGGCTCATTAAGGTAATTATTTAGTTGAAATTGAATCCACACAGGCCGAGACTCAAGGCCTAAATTAAGTGGCTTATTATTAAGTAGCAGCCATTTTTGTAAATTGCTTTGTCGTGCATCTTCTAATGAGGTAGGAACAAACGAATAATGAATACCTTCTATTGTTTTTGAATTAAATTCGCTATTTATCTCGATTGCACTTGCAGGAAAACAGGATGCATAAAACACCATAGTGAATACCAGCAAAGCGCAAAAGGTTCGCATTATTTTTTCTCTATTCCAAACAAATGATTAAAGTTTTCACTTGTATGCTTTGCAACATCACATGCAGGAATACCATAAAGCTGAGCAAGCGTGTCACAAACATAATGCAGCAATGCTGGCTCATTACGTCTTGATTTTGGCTTAGGTTTAACAGTGCGAGGAATTAAAAAGGGTGCATCGGTTTCAATTAATAAACGCTCAATGGGAATGCTAGGGATCAGTTGTTGTAATTCTTTGCCACGTCGTTCGTCACATACCCAGCCGGTGATACCAATATAAAGGCCCAAATTTAAGTAACCTGCGAGTGCTTGTGCATCACCAGTAAAACAGTGCAGTACACCGCGTACAGTAAACTCATTTAAAATAGCAAGCATGTCGTCACTGGCGTCGCGTTCATGCAAATAAACAGGCAGGTTTAGCTTTTCAGCTAATGCGAGCTGACGACGAAACACATCACGCTGCACATCTCTTGGAGAAAAGTCGCGATTATAATCTAGCCCGCACTCACCTATGGCAATAATCTGCTCATGTTGAGCTAGCTGAGTGAGTTGTTGCTCAAGTTCAGAGGTTGCTGTTTTTGCATCATGAGGGTGAATACCCGCGCTAGCATATTGGTCATAGCGTGCAGCAAGTGCTAATGATTCTTCGCTGGAGCTGATATCGCAGCCAATAATTAGCATATGCTTAACACCGACCTCTATTGCCCGAGCGAGCACTTCTTGATGCTGACCATCAAATTGATGATTAGTTAAATTTATGCCAGCATCAATTAACGTGTATTGCATTACTGGGTGCGTTTTACACGAATTGAACGGTTTTGATCTGCTTTTTTAAGTAAAAAAGAGTTGAATACGCCACGGCTAATAATAACGGTATCGCCCTCATCTAATCTCAAGCTATCTGAGCCAATTTGACGCCACTGCTGATTATTCTCTAAAGTAATAATTAGCTCACCATAAGGTGCTTTTTTAACAGATGAAATTATTGATGTAATAGACTCTTCCCCATTTTCAGTAATTTCTTTGTGCTCTAAACCAAATTCTTTTTCTTTGATAGCCACGGGTGCTGTTACGGTAGACGTGTCAGCTTTTACATTAGCTTGAGCAGGTTGCTCTGGCTGTTTACGAGCTGATTGAGTGAGCGATTTTCCGGCAATGGTGTTGTCATAGCATAGTAAACGATTAAAATCGTTTTCAATAAAACTACAGGCTTGCAACGCTTGTTCATTGATAGGAGTTGCGGCTAAAACCGGTACACTTGCTAAAGCGAGTAAAGAAAGTAAATGCTTATTCATATTATTCCTCAGATTCTTGTTGTGGTTTTGCGGTATAAAATTTCGCTAAAATTAAGCCAAGCTCAAATAACAGCAGCATAGGGAGTGCTAATAGAGTTTGTGATAAAACGTCTGGTGGCGTTAAAAACATCGCCACTACAAATACGCCGACCACTATATAAGGGCGCTTTTCTTTTAGGCTTTGTGTGGTTGTTGCACCGCTCCAACAGAGCAACATAATCGCCACTGGAATTTCAAATGCAATGCCAAAAGCAAAAAATAGCTTAAGAACAAAGCCTAAATAGCTACTGATATCTGGGGCTAGGGTCATCATTTGAGGACCTGCACTGGTGAAAAACCCTAAAATAATTGGCAGTACTACAAAGTAGCAAAAAGCAATGCCACCATAAAATAAGAAAATACTGGAAGCTAATATTGGCATCAGCATTTTCTTTTCGTGCTGATATAAACCTGGGGCTATAAATCCCCAAATTTGATGTAAAATCCAAGGGATGGCCGCAAATAAAGCAACAAACAACGTTAGTTTAAAGGGAGCAAAAAATGGCGCAGTGACATCCGTTGCTATCATAGTGGCAGTACTAGGTAAATGAGCGACTAGAGGAGCAGCTACAAACGTATAAATATCGTTTGCAAAGTAAACCAAACCAATAAATATCACTAAAATACTCAATAGCGATTTTATCAACCGGTCACGCAACTCGATTAAATGAGCGACAAATCCTGATTTTACTTCTTCAGTCATTGTTTTCTATACCTGCATTAAGCGCATGAAAAAAGAGAGTGCCATAATTATTTAGAGTCATCTGTTGCTTGGTTATTAGTGGCTTGGCTTTGATTTTTTTTATAGCTGTGAGTAACTGATTGCGCTGCTTGTTGCAGCTCAGAAACAGAGTGTTGTAGGTCAGGGCTTAAATCTTTAAGACCTTGTTGCTCTGCTTTTTTTAGGTTTTCATGTAGCTCGTTTACACGAAGCTCTTCACTCACTTCAGCTTTTACTGAGTTAGCCATTGCTTTGGCTGTTTTAACCCAGCGGCTTACGGTTCTAATAGCAACAGGTAAGCGTTCCGGCCCTAGTACTACCAAGCCGACAATAAATACCACAACAAGCTCCCACATTCCCATGCTAGTTAAACCTTGTCGTTATCTTTAGTTTTGCTAGTTGTACTTGAATCGATTGGTGTTGATTCTGATGATTTTTGGATCTGTTCAGTTTTATCTTCGCTAGCTTGTTTTTCAGCATTTTGGTCATCAGACATAGCTTTTTTAAAGCCTTTAACTGCGCCACCTAAATCACCACCCATACCGCGTAGTTTTTTTGTACCAAATAAAAGTACAATGATTGCAAGTACAATTAATAATTGCCAAATACTAATACCACCAAAACCCATGGTTTTCTCCTGCTTTTAAGCCATAAAATAATAAGGTTAAGTGCTGATTATACGCCCAAAGTGGCAAATAGCACTTAGTTTATGAGCGGCGCCAAGCCGCTATAAAGCCAATAACAGCACAGCTTAAGACAACGCCAGCAGCGATTAAGTTGTGTTGTAAATAAAATAAAGCTGAGACAATCATCGCAGCACTACTAAACAGTCCTAAAACCAATGGTTTATGTGAAACCTTAATTTTAGGTGCGTGAGAGTGTGGTGCTCGCTTTAAATTTTGATAAATTAAATCGGGTAGTTCAGGCATTTTTTCTGCCCAAAACGGTAAGTTTGCATACATTTGCTTTAGCACAGACAGCGGGCCCACTTGTTGTTTAACCCAGTCTTCTAAAAATGGTTTTGCTGTTTTCCACAAGTCCAGTTGTGGGTATAGCTGACGACCTAAGCCCTCAACATACAACAAGGTTTTTTGTAATAATACGAGTTGCGGTTGAACCTGCATATTAAAACGACGTGCGGTATTAAATAAGTTAACCAATACATGACCAAATGATATTTCAGCTAGTGGTTTATTAAAAATAGGCTCGCACACGGTGCGAATAGCAAATTCAAACTCTTCAATGCTGGTATCAGGTGGTACCCAGCCTGAATCAACATGTAGCTGTGCTACTTGGCGGTAGTCGCGGTTAAAAAAGGCAATGAAATTTTCAGCTAAATAGCGTTTATCTTCTTTGTTAAGAGTTCCAACAATACCGCAATCTATACCAATATATTTAGGATTATGCGGGTTTTCGCGTGACACAAAAATATTGCCCGGGTGCATGTCAGCATGAAAAAAACTGTCGCGGAATACTTGAGTAAAAAACACTTCTACTCCGCGTTCTGCTAATAACTTCATGTTGGTGTTTTGTGCCATCAACGCTTCAGTGTCCGAAACCGGAATACCGTAAATACGCTCCATAACCAGTACATTACTGCGGCTATAATCACTATATACTGTTGGAATGTATAACGATTCTGAACCTTCAAAGTTACGCTTTAATTGAATACCATTAGCGCCCTCACGCATTAAGTCGAGCTCATCGAGCAATGTTTTTTTATACTCTTTAACCACTTCCACTGGGCGTAATCGCTTGGCTTCGTTAATTAACTTACCGACAACCTTAGCCAATTTTTCCATTAGTGCTAAGTCAGCGTTGATTTGTTGCTCAATATTAGGGCGAATAACTTTAATAACAACATCTTGCGATTCACCTTGAGGATCAACAAGAGTAGCAGTATGCACTTGAGCAATTGAGGCCGATGCCAAAGGTATTTGTGAAAATTCGCTAAATAGCTGGCTAATATCATCTATTTCTAATGCTTTTTCGATGATTCTCTGGGCTAGTTCACCTTCGAACGGTTCTACCTGATCTTGTAAAAAGGCTAATTCCAAGGCGATATCATGAGGCAGTAAATCGCGCCGAGTTGAAAGCATTTGGCCAAACTTTATCCACACAGGGCCAAGTTGTTGTAGTGCTAAACGAAGTCTTAAGCCAGGAGGTTTATCTTTGTGTTGGTTGCGCAACCAAAACAAACTGCCACGAGCAAGTTTAGCAAACCAAGGTACTTTATGTTTGGGTACAAGCTCATCAAGTCCGAAGCTAAGCAGGGTTTTAGTTATGTAATACAGTCGGGCAGTTGACACAAAAAATCCTTAGCGCGTTAAAGGGCTTTAATTAGGGCGTTAATACGTTGCTCAATGGCGGCAACATGGCCTTTTAGTGCTCTATTTTGTTGTTTAAATTGCTCAAGCTCTAATGGGTGAATGGTGATTGCCAGTTCGTCTTGGCACACACTAATAAAAGTATTATCGAGCTGAGACTTTGCTTTTTTACCCTGCTGCTTAAGCGACTGCAAGTGCAAATAAAGTTGTTGTGCAGGCGCGTCGCCAATATGCTTTGCTAGTTGCTCTGGCCAATCAATCTCTACACTTGAAAAGGCTGAACTATAGTGTTGAGCTATATTTAAATCGCCTTGTAAATCAAGCTTATCTTGGCGAATAAGTTGAGTCAGCATGGCTGGGTTTTTCAGTGCTAACAACGTATCTATATTGGCGCTGATCATACAATCAGCGTCAGCATGTTCGAATGCAGTGTAAAGATGTAGCTGCTGATTGGCATAAGTAATGGCTATTTTTTGCTGCCAGTCTCTAACCTCAACTAATAAGCGCTGATGCTCTACCGTTTTTAGTTTATCGAGTAAGCTCGGATCGAGTTTAAGCGCTTGATTTAATACTTGCTCAATAAGCGAAAGTACAAAGCTCGGTAGCATAAAAAAACTGCTTGCAGCCAGTTGTTCTTTACTGTGTTCTTCAAGCGCCATAAATTACGAACCTTAGTATTTAAATCCACGATGCAGGGCAACAATGCCACCAGTTAGATTTTGATAAGTCGCTTGCTCAAACCCTGCTTCGACCATCATCGCTTTAAGGGTTTCTTGATCTGGATGCATACGAATTGACTCTGCTAAGTATTGGTATGATTCACTGTCGTTAGCAACTAGTTTACCCATAGTAGGTAAAATGTTGAAAGAGTAAAAGTCATACGCCTTGCTGAGAAGCTCTTGCTCTGGTTTTGAAAACTCAAGAATGAGTAAACGACCACCTGGCTTTAAAATGCGGTACATAGAGCGCAATGCTTTATTTTGTTCGGTGACATTACGTAAGCCAAAAGCAATCGTAATTAAATCAAAACTATTATCAGGGAAAGGTAAGGCTTCGGCATTCATTTGTACGTAATCAATGTTGCCTACAAGGCCTAAGTTATGCAGCTTTTCGCGGCCTACTTTTAACATTGAAGAGTTTATATCACCTAAAACAACCTGACCGGTTTCGCCAACAAGCTGGCTAAACTTTGCAGTTAAATCGCCAGTACCGCCGGCTAAATCTAATACATGATGACCTTTACGAATACCTGAGCTGGCAATTGTTTGACGTTTCCATAAACGATGAATACCAAAAGACATGAGATCATTCATAACATCGTACTTTGTCGCAACAGAATGAAATACATCAGCAACCATAGAAGCTTTTTCGGTTTCGGCAACAGTTTTATAGCCAAAATGCGTGGTCTTTTCAGGGTTCTCGTTCATGATTAATCTCTATCGTGGTAATAAAGACTAGTGTACTTGATTGTGCACCAAGGGTGCAATTTGAATATGATTTATCAGTTAATTTTATTGTTTGAACAGTGTACTGGGTTATTGAGATGCGCGTGATTTAAACGCCGCGCTTGAGGCACTTTTAACTAGTTGGTTAAAGTCGCCTTGTTGTTGTTCCGTAATCCCTAATGAGAGAGAAATGGGAGGGAGTTTTAGATCGCTTTTTGAACTTATAAAGCGTAGTTTTTCAACTCCAGTTATTACTTTTTCTGCAATCAGCTTAGCAGTTTCTGGCTCAATGTTAGCAAGTAGAACAATAAATTGGTCTTTTGCAGAGCGCCCGGCTAAGCCACTTTGTGAAACATACTTTTGAACTTGCTTAGCTACTTTATTTAAAATCACTTCTCCAATGGCATCACCAAAGTTATTAATAAAATGCTCTAAATTATCAATTTGAATGGCAATTGCTGAAATTGACTTGTCTTGTTTTAGCCATAATTGTGTTTGCTTAGTTAAATAATGGCGTTTGTATAAGCCTGTTTGTGGGTCAATCACATGTTGTTTGCGCAAGGTATTAAGTTGTTTTTTAGTGGCTTCGTGTAGTTTTTTTGCCTGGCTAAGTTCTTGTTTAAATTGTGCTTGTTGTGAGAGAAGTAACTGTGTTTGCTCATTTAACCTTTCTAAAGCGAGGCGGCTGTTAGCAATATTATTTTCATCTAAAGAATGCAAGCAGTCATTAACATGGCCTGCAAAATCGTTAAGTTTTTTTTCGGTTTGCTGTGCATTTCGCGATAGTGAATTGATCACGCCATTGACGTTTTCAATCATTGCTACTTCGGTTTTATGACCCTGATTTAAATATTCAAAATAGAGTTGCTCAATAAATAGCTCATCAATATTTTGATTTGCATCTATGGCATCATCAATAGCATTGTTAAGCGCAAAATGGATTTTACTAATGTATGTATACACAACTTGAAAATTTAAGGGAGTAGGAGGCAAAACATGATGCTCTAAAAACATACATACTTTTGTCATTTTTTCTTGTGCTATAGCCATGGAGTCATGGAACATCATTTGCAATTACCAACCAAATACGCATAAATGCTGATTTATAAAACTCGTCCAATGAGGCAATTTGCTTCCAAGCGCAGATACAATAATCATTATATCTGTGATTTAAAAGTAAAATGAGTCGTAGTTGATTAAAATGACGCTATAAATTCAATAACCGTTGCTTTTTTGAGCAATTACTCTAATTTTATTTATAGTTAAGTATTAACTTAAGTTAATAAAATGACTGCTGGCGTATATTTTTCGCAGTTGGTCGTATATCTATTTGCTATTTATTCAGCCTAAGATAGGTTTATCACATCTGTAACGTCATTAAGCTCAATAACTATGAATTTATCTCTTTCGAAAAAAATGCGCCTTTCCTTATTAAGTGTCACCTTAGTGTGCTCATTAAGCGCGTGTCAGCTCACCACAATTAACGCCGATCAGCAATTTACGCAAACGGCCGAAAATATCGTCCAGTACCGCCAAAAGGTAAGTCCGTACAGTAACCCTGAGGGTGTTGATGGCTATTTACTTCCTAACTTATCGGCTGACTTTTTAGCCCAGCAGTATCAAAAAAACACGCAGTTATTGGCTGATTTAGATGCAATAGATATGAGCAAGCTGAGTGACGAAAACCAAATTAACTACAGTATTATTCGAGCGCAAGTACAAAATACTATTGATGAATATGTATTTAACGCTCACTACATGCCTTTAACGTCAGAATATGGCTTTCATTCAAGCTTATCGTTTATTGTTAATAGCTCTGATTATAAAACCGCTCAAGATTATCAAAACTACTTAAAGCGATTACAACAAGTGCCGCGCTTTTTTGAGCAAAACATAGGCTGGATGCGTAAAGGATTAGAAGTTGGTTTAACTCAACCCAAAGCGGTATTAATTGGCTACCAAGATTCTATTACTGCCTATATTGTTGATGATGTAACACAGTCTGAATTTTACAAGCCGTTTTTAAACAATACCGCGGGTTTAAGTGATAGTGAATTTATAGCGTTACAACAACAGGCTAAAGCCACTATCAGTGGCCAAGTTATTAAAGCCTATAAAGATTACTTAACTTTTTTTAATACTGAATACTTACCTGGCGCGCGCAGTGATATTGGTATTTCGTCAACTCCTAATGGCGAAGCCTTTTATGCAAATCGTGCTAAGTATTACACCACGACACAAATGACCCCAAAAGAAATCCATGAGCTGGGTTTAGCTGAGGTGGCGCGTATTCGCAGTGAAATGGAAGCGGTCATCAAAGAGGTGGGTTTTAAGGGCACGTTTGCAGAATTTATCCACTTTTTACGTACTGATCCGCAGTTTTACGCCACAACGCCTGAACAATTATTAAAAGAGGCCGCGTACATTGCCAAAAAAATGGATGCACAGTTACCTAAATTATTTCATACCTTACCACGCAAACCCTATGGCGTAGCGCCGGTGCCTGCCAATATTGCACCTAAGTACACTACTGGGCGCTATTCAGGTTCGAGCCGTGATGATCAAGCCGGTTTTTATTGGGTGAACACGTACGCTTTAGATAAACGACCACTCTATGCTTTAGAAGCGTTAACGCTGCACGAAGCCGTACCGGGCCATCATTTACAAATATCACTCAATGCAGAGCTTGAAAGCTTACCTAGCTATCGCCGAGATGCCTATTTATCAGCATTTGGTGAAGGCTGGGGATTATATTCAGAGTACTTAGGGGTTGAGGCTGGCTTTTATCAAGACCCATATAGCAACTTTGGTCGTTTAACCTACGAAATGTGGCGTGCTGCACGTTTAGTGGTTGATACGGGGATGCATATGTATGGCTGGAGTCGAGAGCGTGCAATGAATTTTATGGCTGATAATACGGCACTTTCATTACATAATGTAAAAACGGAAACCGACCGTTATATTTCGTGGCCAGCACAAGCGCTGTCTTACAAAATTGGTGAGTTAACAATTAAACGTCTGCGCGCAGAGGCTGAGCAAGCATTAGGTCAACAATTTGATATTCGTGAGTTTCATCATCAAATATTACGCCATGGCTCAGTACCTTTGTCGGTGCTTGAGCAACAAATACGTTTGTATATACAAGTGGAATTAGCAAAAACAGATAGCTAAAAGCGCATTATTTTGAAACTATAAAAGTGTGGTGTTATTTGATGGCATCACGCTTTTTTAGCATTTAAGGATAAGTAATGAGTCAGTTTATAATGTTCAGTATCGATGTGTTTGCCAGCCTATTTATTGTTGCATTGGGATTGCTGGTTGTATTAATTGCTATTTTTTATATTCGAGATGTTACGCAAACAAAGCATGCTATTAGGCGTAATTATCCCGTGATTGGACGTTTTCGTTATTTCTTTGAGCGCCAAGGTGAGTTTTTCAGACAGTATTTTTTTGCCCTCGATCGTGAAGAAATGCCCTTTAATCGTGCCGAGCGTAGTTGGGTCTACCGCGCGGCTAAAGATGTTGATCACACGGCCGCTTTTGGTTCAACTCAAAGTTTAGAGGCCACAGGCACAGTCATGTTTATGAACTGTGCGTTTCCTACCTTAGATGAAGAAGCCTTAGCGCCGAGCAACGTAACTCTTGGCCCTTACTGTAAATTTCCTTACACCACAAATTCGCTATTTAATATATCGGGCATGAGCTTTGGTGCGCTATCAAGCCCTGCTGTGCGTGCACTATCCAAAGGGGCAAAATTAGCAGGATGTTGGATGAACACGGGAGAAGGCGGCCTTAGCCCATATCACTTAGAAGGAGGTGCCGATATTGTATTTCAAATTGGCACCGCAAAATACGGTGTACGCGACGAGCAGGGAAATTTAAGTACAGAAAAGCTAAAAGCCGTTGCTGCACATCCAGCGGTTAAAATGTTTGAACTGAAAATGAGCCAAGGTGCTAAGCCCGGAAAAGGCGGCATGTTACCTGGGCGAAAAGTGAATGCTGAAATTGCCAAAATAAGAGGTATACCCGAAGGGCAGGATTCGATTAGTCCAAACGGGCACCCAGAAATAAAAAATCCAAACGATATTCTAGACATGCTTACCACCATCAGAACTGCAACGGGTAAACCGACAGGCTTTAAAGCGGTTATTGGTGAACATACTTGGTTAGAAAGTTTATTCGCCGAGATTAATCATCGTGGCATTGAGTCCGCACCCGACTTTATTACTATTGATAGTGCGGATGGCGGTACCGGCGCAGCACCACAATCTTTATTAGATTCTGTGGGGTTACCGCTTAAAGAAAGCCTTCCTTTAGTTATACAGCTATTAAAGAAACATGGTCTTAGAGAGCGAGTTAAAATTATTGTTTCGGGTAAGTTAATTGTTCCTTCCAAAGTTGCATGGGCATTAGCACTAGGAGCCGACTTTGTGGTTTCTGCGCGAGGGCATATGTTTGCACTAGGCTGCATTCAGGCTATGCAATGTAATAAAGATACCTGCCCAACAGGAATTACTACGCATAATGAACGTTTACAACGTGGTTTGAATGTTGAAGATAAAGCGCAGCGGGTTGCAAATTATAATAAATATATTCATTACGGTGCGGGGCTTATTGCACATTCTTGTGGCGTTACCAGTGCTCGCGAATTAAAACGCAAACATGTACGTATAGTACAAGAAAGCGGCCTTTCTGAGCCGCTAGATAAAATTTACGAAAATCATAAATAAGTCGTAATAGATATTTTAGTAAGCTATAGTTTTAATATAGTTGTGCTACTTGCAAAAAGAGGCTTATGAGGCTTCAGACTATTAGGCTCATTTTAAATGCTCCTCGCTTTCTTTCGGGAGAGTTAAAGTTACCGCAGTAGCAAGTTCAAGGTATGAAGAGGTTGCTTGTGTTCTGCCATTATTTATATAGGCAATGGCAGAATGCTAAACACTTTAAATTAGAGACTAAAAAAAGACACAGGCCGTTCGGTTGTATGCATATTTTTTGTGGCGTCAGTATAAAGCTCAATGTAGTTTTTATTTCGTGCTCTTAAAACTGAGAGATGAAGAGTGTTATCTTGAATGTTACTACCAAGTATAAAGCTCATTCCTTTATTCGAGAGGCTAAATACAGTTTCAACCTTTGTAAGCTTATCGAGAGGTGCTCTGTAAATATCAGTTTCGGTAGTAAAGTATAAAAATCCGCTATCGTAGTTGAGTTGCTGTAATGATTGTTTTATTTTTTGTAGCTCTTTCGATAGAGATAGCTTTTTAAATTGGTGGCTTACCACGTCATATTGGATGAGTTGCTGGGTTTTATTGTTTGCAATGAGTTCAGTGCTATTGATCCAGTCAAATGAAAATGGCGTTAAGATATCAACTTTATCCCATGTAGATTGTTGACGGTCGTAAATATTCAATGTGCTATTCATCTGCTTGTCTGTGCTTAATAGGGCGATGTATTTGCCGTTAATTTTTGCAGTTATTACATTTCCTCTAGCTGGCCATTGCTCGATGACAGAAAAGTCATTTGTGTTTAAAAGTGTTAGTAATAATTTTTCTTTATTGTATGCCAGTAATGCACTCTGGCTTAAATCAGCATCCATTACCTTATTATTTTTACCAATAATAGAGGTAATGTCTTTGTATTGACTATTATGTTTTAGCCAATGGCTAACCCCATGAAAGTTTTTTACTTGAAAGTAAGTTTTTTGCTTTTCTAATTTGAAGCCATTCGATTCATTTTTAGCTGGATTAGCAATTTCTGCTTGAGTATTTTTATCTAAATCCAAAATTAATAAATCATGATCATGCAGATCTGTACTACTTAAAATACTATTTTTGCTTAGTGAAAAAGCGTAGTTAGATCTTGCTATGGGGGCATGTATAGCTGGCAACATCTGCATTTCATCTAAAGAATATGATTCTATCGAGCTTTTATGGCGGTTATACCATAGTAGTTCATTATTTTTTCTATCATAAGTTATAACCCATGTTCTATATGGCTGATCGAAGAGCTTCATAGGAGAGCTACCATCTAAGTTAGACATATATATTTCAGAGTGGGTAATTTGATGGCGCTCATATATAATTCGGTTTGGATTTGGTATGACGGCTAATAATAAATCTCCGGTACCATTAATATTGGGGTTGGTAATTCGAATTTCTTCTTTAGTATCTAAATCTAATGAATACAAGGCTGTTAAATGAGCAATATTACGATAATTATTACGTGAAAATATGGCTGTGTTGTCTATTTCAGTGTAATCATATATATATTTTAAATTTGAATCTAAAAGTGGGTTATCTAGATGTTGAAGTTTGGGCTGCGCACTCAATAAATCGCTTGCTTGAATTATCTCACATTCTGCCTTGGTAGAGTTTTTACATTGGGTATAAAATAGTCTTTCACTGTCATGAGACCAGCCATTAACCACAAGGTAGCCTGAGTCGATCAATAGCTCTTTTCCCGTTTCTAAATTAATTATGTAAAGTGTGGTTTTGGTATTCTTGTCCATAGTATCAACTAAAAAAGCAAGCTTATCTTTATGTGGGGACAGTTTGAGATTGTAATGCGTACCTTTGTGCCAAGATATTGTTTGTGCAGAGAGCTTTAGCTCTTTAGGCGTTGGCGCTGAATGTGTTTGCTGTTTTTTTTGTTTTTGATCGGTGGATGTCATTGTAACAGCCACGAATGCTCCAAGTAATAAAATAAAACTAAGTAAAGGTAGAATGAGCTTTCGCGAGCGCTCAATTGTGAAATAGGTATTATTAGAGGTAGTAGTGCTTTTTTGAACCGAGACTACGTTTTGAATAGTTTCAACAGATTCTGTAGAAGCTATTATTGGAGACGCTTCTGGCATTGTTATCGGAATGAATAAGCTGTAGCCAGTACGGTAATGGGTTTTAATGCTTTGGCCTGGCTGTTTTGCTGATTTGAGAGCTTTTCTTAACTCTGAAATAGCTCGATTTATCGCATTATCATCTACATAGCTTTGTAGCCAAATCTTTTCAGCGAGTTCTTGACGAGGAATTATCCGCCCATTATGCTCAATAAAATAGCATAATAATTTGAATAATAAAGGCTCTAACTCTCTGCTATTATCGCCGTCGCTAATAGTTTGAAGATCAATGTTAAGTTGCCACTCACCAATTACGACAATATTTCCTTTAGTGAGAAAACGAGCTAACCTCATGCCTAATCCTTTAATTATTTACACTTTTATCACCATGGAATGATAACAGATGTTGTTTGTTATTAGGGTATTTTTGTTTACTGTATGTAAACTATAATTAGTTGTTATCAATATATGCAATAAAGGTCTTCTATCACCATGTTAAATTTAACGTTAGTATTACTACAAAGTTCGCTACACTGGCTTGATAAAGATGCTAACTTAGCTATGTTTGAAAAACAGCTTGCTAATATCACCAATCAACCTGATTTAATTGTATTGCCCGAAACCTTTGCCACTGGATTTGCGGTTAACCTTGATTGTGGCGAACCTGAAAATGGCTCAGTGCTTAGTTGGCTTAAAACACAAGCTAAAAAACATAATGCAGTGATTGCTGGCTCAGTATTGGTAATCCAAGGAGACAAAAAGGCCAACCGGTTTTATTGGGTACAACCAAGTGGTGAGGTACGTTATTACGATAAGCGCCACTTATTTTGTTTGGGTAACGAGGGCGAATTTGTAGTAGCAGGACAAACCCGTGAAGTGTTTGAACTCAAAGGGTTTAAAATTTTACCACAAGTTTGCTACGATTTACGTTTTCCGGTGTTTCAGCGCAATAACAATGACTACGACGTGATGATAAATATTGCCAACTGGCCAGCTGCAAGGCGTAGTGTGTGGGATACCTTATTAATGGCGCGAGCAATGGAAAACCTATGCTACGTGATTGGCGTAAATCGGGTTGGCGAAGATGGTAATGGTATTGACCACAGCGGTGGAACCGCAGTGTATGACTTTAAAGGTGAGCCACTGATTAAAGCGCATGACGACCAGCAAGCACTATTAACAATCACGTTAAATAAAGCGCCGCTCAATGAGTTTAGAGCTAAATTCCCGGCACATTTAGATGCAGATGCTTTTACATTGGTATAAATTAGCGCCTAGCCGATAAAGTGCTAAAATAACCGCTGATATTTTTATTGGCGGCTTTATGAATACAACCCTTATTACACCGGTAATTTTAGCTGGCGGCATTGGTACACGGCTTTGGCCGCTATCGCGCCAAGCAATGCCAAAGCAGTTTTTATCTTTGCTTGATGATAATAACCAGCAGTCGTTATTACAAAGCACATTATCACGGGTTGCAACTGATGGCTTTAATCCCGCTATTTTGGTCTGTAATGAACAGCATCGATTTATTACAGCAGAGCAGGCAGCATTTGCAAAACCCTATGCCATAGTACTTGAGCCAGAAGGCAAAAATACCGCACCAGCCATCGCCCTTGCCGCGCACCATGCTTTAAAAAATAATATTACGGGCCCTTTGTTGGTGATGCCTGCCGATCATCATATTGCAGATTTTACCGCGTTAACGGCTCACTTATCTGATGCGATTAAACTTGCTGAGCAAGGTAAATTAGTTACATTTTCAATCACACCAACAGAGCCACACACAGGTTATGGTTATATAAAACAGGGCGCAGCCATTAAAGATACCTGTTGCTTTGAAGTTGACCAGTTTAAAGAAAAACCTGATTTAGCAACTGCATTAACTTATTTGGCTGAGGGCGGTTATAGTTGGAACAGTGGTATGTTTTTATTTACTCCCGCTGCTTATCTGCAAGAGCTTGAGCGCTTTGCCCCCAAAATTGCTAAAAGTGTTGCCAGTGCTACTGATTTTAAACAAGACTTAGCGTTTACCAGAGCAAATGCCCATGCACTTGAATCTTGCCCAAGTGACTCAATTGACTACGCTATTTTAGAGCGCAGCAATAATGTAGTGGTAATGCCTGTGGCGTTAAAGTGGAGCGATGTGGGCAGTTTTTCTGCACTGGCTGCGCTTGCAGAAAAAGATTCGCAGGGCAATAGTCAAAATCAGCAACATATTGCACAAAACAGTATTAATAACCTAGTTATTAGCGAAGATGGACACACAATTGCCACTTTAGGTGTGAGCGATTTAGCGATTGTTCATACTCATGATGCTACCTTGGTTGCAAAACAAGATTCGCTTGAAGGCTTGCCTTTAATACTTAAACAATTGGCAATTACGCAAAATGACAAACTGGCACATCATCAGGTGGTTTACCGCCCTTGGGGACATTATCGTACGCTAGTAGAAAGTATCGGCTTTAAAGTTAAAAAAATTACCGTAAAAAGTGGTGCAAAACTCTCAACCCAGCGTCATCAGCATCGTGCTGAGCATTGGGTGGTCGTATCAGGCACTGCAGATATATGTATTGACCAACAAAGCTTAACACTGACCCATGACCAATCTTGTTATATTGGTGCAAAGCAACTGCACAGCTTAGCGAATAATCAGCCCGAGCCGTTAATTGTTATTGAAGTGCAAACGGGTGCCACATTGGATGAAAGTGACATAGAGCGATTTGACGATATATACGGTAGAAAATAACAGTATAAATAGTGAATATACTTGATCATTTGTTACGGTCGTAAAACTTGGTAGCCCGAAGCCCG
>NZ_PNDI01000058.1:0-456 GCF_005887465.1 Pseudoalteromonas sp. S1610
TTCAAACTTTTCTTTTGCCATGACGGAACCTATCAGTTTTGTGTATCTAGATTACATATGAAAATAATCCACCATAGGTAGATTAAGTTAATTTTTTCAAATTTCAAATAGTTTTTTCTGACAGATAAAGGAAGTGTTTAAGGAGATTCGATTGACTGGTGCTGATAGGCAGATTTGAACTGCCGACCTCACCCTTACCAAGGGTGCGCTCTACCAACTGAGCTATATCAGCATCATCAAATTGGAGCGGGCAGCGGGAATCGAACCCGCATCATCAGCTTGGAAGGCTGAGGTAATAGCCATTATACGATGCCCGCTTTAAGGAACCTGTTCTTAAACTACCTCTAACCGTCTAGAATAAAGTGGTGGAGGGAGCTGGATTCGAACCAGCGAAGGCTGAGCCGTCAGATTTACAGTCTGATCCCTTTGGCCGCTCGGGAACCCCTCCACGATAAT
>NZ_PNDI01000059.1:0-9201 GCF_005887465.1 Pseudoalteromonas sp. S1610
AACTTGGTAGCCCGAAGCCCGTAACCGTATTACCCTAGCCCTTGGCGTACATACTTTAAATACGCCTCTAAACTGTGTTGCCACAGTGTGCTGGCTTCATTTAACGAGTTATTTAATGGTTTTTTATCTAGCAGGCGTCGCTCAATTTTTTTAAGAGCCAGTCCATAGCTATTAAAGCCAAGTTGCATTGCGGTGCTGGCTTGGCGATGTAATAACTTAATGCATTGCTCGGGGTCTTGCTCTAATAAAGCTTGGCAACGGCTCAGTTTGTTACGCGCAGATAGGATAAACTCATTATAAATAGAAGATACTTCATCAATACTAAAAGAGCTTGTTAGGGTTTCTGTGGCAGTTTCATCGTATAACGTATCAACCAGCTCGACGGCAATGCTAGCGGTTTGTGTTGACTGTGAATCACTCAATGCTTGGCGTAGTTTTTCTTGCTTTAATGGCTTGCCAACAATGTCTTTAATACCCAGTGCTAAGTATTCTTTTATTTCATCAGGGCTCAAACTGGCGGTAAAGGCCAGCACTGGAGTTCGCTGATTTTTATGCTCCACTCGTTTGAGTTTTTTTAGCACTTGCTGCCCTGTTAAGTCGGGTAAGTTCATATCAAGTAACACCACATCAAAGTGATATTTTTTCATCAACTCAATCGCACTTTTGCCATCTTTAGCGAGCTTAATTTTATGCTCGTCGTCAGCCATAAATTCAACAGCTATTTTTTGGTTTAAATCTAAATCTTCAACAAGTAACACATCAAGTCCGGTTAAATAATCCTTACTTTGATGGCGCTGCTCTACAAGGCTAAGTTCACCTATGGCTAGTGTCATGTTAAAGCTAAATACGCTACCTACTCCCAGCTCACTGGTGATTTCTAGTTGGCTATTTATTTTATCGAGAAGGCGACTAGTTATAGCCAGACCAAGCCCCGTTCCGCCTTTTTCCTTACCGGCGCTGCTTTGAATGTAGGGCTCAGTTAAGTAATCAATTTCATCTTTTTCAATACCCGGACCTGAATCGAGTACACTTACTTTAAGAGTATGATCGAGCTGAGTTTCATTAATTAAATCAATCTGTACTTTTACTGTGCCGGTGTCGGTAAATTTAATCGCATTACCAACAAGATTAATAATGATTTGTCTGAGCTTTTGTTGGTCGCAGTAATAACAGGCTTTATCAGGGATGTTACAGGCAAGCTCAAATTTAAGCTGTTTTTGTTCGGCCAGAGGACTTAACAGCAGGCATAAGTTTTGTAGCCAAGTTTTGAACTCTATGTCTTCTTCGTACAAGGCTTCGTCATGCTGATCTAAGCTTGCGTATTCCAGCACTTTATCTACTAGTAAGTTGAGTGACTCAGCTGAGTTGATAATGGCTTCGCAATAAGCTTTATTGCGGCTGTCGCTCGTTTGGTTTAACACCAGTTGTGCGCTGCCTAAAATGCCGTTTAATGGGGTGCGTATTTCATGGCTTATAGTTGATAAAAAGAGCCCGCGAATCTCTAAGTCTTTGTGTGCTTTTTCGGTAAGTTTATTAAGCCTTAATTCTCTGCGTTCATTACACAATAGCGCCATACCGGCTGCATAAAACATAGGAGCAATCACACTGTTCAAAAATAATAGTGAGTCAAACCATGGGTTTAATATGGCATCTTGTTGTGCAACGCGATCCATAAAAATAGTTCGAGTGATAAAACTGGCTGCAACCAAGGTTAAAATAATAATGTAAACAATACTGGCATTAGGATAAGGTTTTCGCGCATATTTAAAAAAAACAAATAGTAAAAAAGCGGCTTCTACAATATGTTGAAAGTCAGAAATATAAACCCGTGAGCGCATAGATGGCTGAAAAAAAGTGAAGTAAACAAGCAATAAAGCGCTGGCAGCGGTAAATAGGCAAACAAATTTAAAACCACGACCACGATAATTTAAAAACTGACTCAGCGATAAGCAATGCACAATGGACGCTAAAAACATCATGCTATTAGCAAAGGTAATGGCAAGCTTTTCAGGGATTTTCCCTATGAGCGCAAAGCCCACAATGGCGGCTAATAGTAGTAAAGGGTAGGAGATATAAAGTAACGTGCCGGGGATATGCTTGTTAGTACGCCAAGTTAAAAAATTTAGTAACGTCATCACTGTCATGACAGCGATACTGGCAAAATAAAGCGTAAATGAGTCGAGCATTAAGACCCCATTTTAAAGAAGATATAAAAACAGGCACCTAAAGTGCCTGTATTGAATTTATTAAAATAAGCCTTAACGAATCTCGTCAGGAATATTTTGTTGTGCCCAAGAGAGTAGTTCAATACGGTTACGACATTTAGTTTTTCTAAATGCACTGTATAAATGAGTCTTAACCGTGTGCGGGCTAATGCTTAACTCTTCAGCAATTTCTTTATTTTTAGAACCATTACTCATTAACGAGATAATTGCTTTTTCACGTTTAGTGAGTTTGATTGGCTCAATATCACCATCGGTTAGCTTGTGTAGTGCGTCTTTATTAAATTGCAGCATGCGGTTAAGCGCATTACACATAATATCACGACGATACCAAAGCTGATCTTCAAGTAGTAAACGAATCCCTTTCATGAGTACATCAGCATTATCGGTGGTGTAAAATACACCGCGAATACCACTGAGTAATGCACGATTAGCGAGCTCTGGGTTTTCATCTAAATTAAACAACACAATATCGCATTTGATACGCAAATTAACGAGTTGTTCTTTTAGCTTAGTCCACGCGTCTTTACTTGATGTTTCAATGAACAATAAGCGAGTACCTACCGGAACATCTAAAATATTTGTACCCGTAGTTACGTCAAGGCCCTGTGTTTTTAACAAAGGCTCTAAAACGTTAATACCAATAGTGTTAATTGGTTCTTCGTCTAACAACAAAAAGGCTGAACTGCTCATGTTTTTTTACTCTTTTATAAAGCTGGCTAATTAATCTTACCACGATCCCTGCACACCTTTTGTATTAGGGAATAACAATTTCACTGGAGAAAAGGTGCGATTTCCAATTATTTAAACATAAAATGTTGCAAATAAGTAATTGTTTTTTTGGTATATAAGAAAAACGCCGTATTTTTAATGTATTTTTTAAGATACAGGATTTAATGGGTGACTAAAGGGCAACTTTTTTAGTGTTTTGATACGGAGGCCAGCCCATTTCTTTTCCCGCCAGCATATGCAAATGAATATGGTAAACGGTTTGTCCACCGTGTTCATTGCAGTTCATCACCACGCGGTAGCCGTCATCGCTAAAATTAAGTTGTTTGGCAAGCTTAGCCGCTACCACATATAGATGACCAACAAGATGTGAGTTTTCCTCAGTGACATCATTAATCGTGGCAATGGCTTGTTTAGGAATAATCAACGCATGAAAGGGTGCTTGAGGGTTAATATCTTTAAATGCAAGTGCTAGGTCGTCTTCGTAAATAATGTCAGCAGGAATTTCACGATTAATAATTTTAGTAAAAATAGTCTCTTGACTCATAATGATGACTCTAATTTGTTCGATTAATATGTATGTCACTAATGACAAATTTTGCCAGCAGTGTCAAACTGAAATCAACTAAAGGAGTAATTATGCGTAAATCAATATTATTAGGCAGTGTAGCGGCGCTCTTGGTGAGTGCATCTAGTTTGGCAGAAAACATTTACTTTCCAGAGGAGTTTGTTCCTTTACAAGTGGGTGAACGAGTCATTGAAAGTTCGATTTTTAGTCGTGTTGATGATGTTGAATTAGCACCGGGTACTTATCAGTTAAAGCTTAAATACACAGATTTATATGATTTAGGTTATGACGATCACGAAGTGATTGAGTCAGAGCCTTTTTGGGTCAATGTAACTGTTGAAGCAGGTAAAGATTACACCTTAGTATTTAATCGTGCTGAAAATGCGGTGGCAGCGAAAGTATTTGCTGAGGCACCGCAAGTAAGCTTAAAAGCAAAAGGCAGTACCTTAGCTGAGCCATTAAATGTGATAGCTGAACGACAACTACAAAGTTCACAGTTTAATCAGCAGGCCTCAGAAACCCCTGCCGGCCCACAAAAACCAAGCCGCCCAATTAAACCGATTGCGCCAATTAATGGTAAGGGCATGCCAAGCGCTGCCAATATGCTCGACTTTTGGTGGCAACAAGCAACGCTCGCTGAAAGGCAGGCTTTTTTAGATAAAGTAACAAAATAATTAAGCATTAAAAAAGGGCCAAGTTGGCCCTTTTTAATTTATTGATAACGCTATTTAAATAATGCGTCAATGGTACCTTGCGCCAGTGGGTGATAACCCGGACGTGCTTTTAAGTATACGCTTTGTGCCCAATCTTTTTTACCATTGGTAATAAGCGCTTTATAAAGCGGCACGATAAGCTTACGACGACCAATACCCGATAAATGCTTATCAAGCGCAGGGTAAATCGGTTGGTAACCATTACCTACTGCTAGCATGTACCATGCAAACGCACGTTCTGCGTTGGTTGATTGGGTTAAGTTAAACTCGCTGTCTAATTCAGTCATTTTTTCAATGCTTAAATCGCGCGGTAAGTTGTTTAAAAAGTGTAGCCACTCATGCACAGTCCAATTTGCAGTGGGTAATTGTGCGGCAGTTGTATCCCCTTTTAACCAGCTCGCTGTTACAGTATCGACTTTATCGAACGCGTCAGAGGTTGGGTTAGGTGCATCACTTGGTAAACCGGGCTGAAAAATCCACTCGTTTACTTTATCCATGCTCACTACGCCTGGATACTTTTCAATTAAGTTAGCTTTGATGTAAGAAACAAATTGCGCAGTGGTTAGCGATTTAAATGCAAACTCATTAAAATAGGTCTTAACAAAGTCATCAAACTTATCACGGCCGTATTTTTCTTCTAGGTAAATTAAAAATAGCTGACCTTTTGTGTAAGGCACTGAGCTAAACGCATCATCCGGATCGCGGCCATTTAGTTTTAAATTAAGGCGTGTATCTGGGGCATCAATGGTTTTAAGTTGCGCACGCAGGCCAGCTGCATCAAGTGCTTGTTCCATAACAGCACGGTCACGCCCAAATACCTCTTCCATAATGCGGTTTTCAACGTAAGAGGTAAAACCTTCGTTTAACCATAAATCTTCCCATGTAGCGTTCGTCACTAAGTTGCCAGACCAAGAATGTGCAAGTTCATGCGCAATCAGATTAACTAAGCTTTTATCGCCGGCAACAACCGTAGGCGTAATAAATGATAAGCGTGGGTTTTCCATACCACCAAACGGAAAGCTAGGTGGTAGCATAAGTAAATCATAACGACCCCATGCATAGTCGCCGTACATGGCATTGGTTTTGTCGATCATCGCTTGGGTGTCATTAAATTCAGCAACCGAGGCGTCTAAAATAGTTGGCTCTGCAAAAATACCAGTTTGCTTAGACATGGCCTTAAATTCTAAGTTACCTGCACCAATTGCAATTAAGTAAGGTGAAATTGCTTGTGGCATAGTGAAGTGGTAATCACCATCTTTATAAAGAGCATCTTTATTATCAGCACTCATTACTGCACGAATATCCTCAGGGGTATGAATGCGCGCATTATAAGTTACACGCATTGCTGGGGTATCTTGCACTGGGATCCAACTACGTGCATGAATCGCTTGCGATTGGCTATACATAAACGGGTGAGTTTTACTGGCAGTTTGCTCTGGCGTTAACCACTGTAAGCCAGACGCTTCTGGGCGGCTGTTATAGTAGATACGAACTTTTTGTGCTTGATTTTTAAAGGTAATAGTTAGTTTTGAGCCTTTAACATCATCGCGGTTAGCAAGGTTAAAACTAGCTTTATGCCAATTGCCATTTGCCGTTTGATACATCACTTTATCAATATCAAGATCACGGGTATCAAGTACTAGCTTTTTACTGTTGGCATTTTGCCACTGTAGCGTATGCTCAACAAAACCTTCCAATTGCTTATCAGCAAAGTCGATGTCTAAATCAAGGTTTAAATGCGTGGTGATAACATCATCAAGGTTGGCGTAGGAATTTTGATCAATAGCGCTGGCCATTGCTTGCGAGCACATACCTGCCATAGCGAGGCTTAAAAAAAGAGGTTTGATTTTCATAATTACCTTGAGTACAAATAAAAAAAGTGCAGGTTTTATATCATGATTGCTGCAGTGGGTTGAACAATTTTTACAAGCTGATGCGCAATTTGCGACGATGAGTTAAACTAGAGCGATTAATTACTGCTACCTTTAGAGGGCTTTGTGCCGCACTCATTACAACCCCTACATACATTTGCATTAAGTAGCCAATGCCAAAATTTTGTCGAGATTACCGACTCAGCGCAGCTTAAAAGTCAGTGCTTTAAAGTCCCTTTTTGTTTGTTGGGTGAGGGCAGTAATACTATTTTTTTAAATGACTATGCAGGCACGGTCATTAAAATGGCAACCCAAGGCATTACTATAACTGAGCGCTCGCATAACTTTTTAGTTAGTGTAGCTGCCGGTGAAAATTGGCATCAATTAGTGACTTACTTGCTGGAGCAAGGTATCGCGGGGTTTGAAAACTTAGCTCTCATCCCTGGTACAGTCGGCGCTGCACCAGTACAAAATATTGGTGCCTATGGCGTAGAAATAGCTCAGTTTATTGAAGCTGTTGACTATTTTGATATTGATAGCGGTAGCTTTAAATCTTTAACTAATCAGCAATGTCACTTTGCTTATCGTGAATCGGTATTTAAACACGCGCTAAAAAATAAAGCAGTGATCACCCAAGTGCACTTTAAGTTGTCCAAAATATGGCAGCCAGTACTCAGTTATGGGCCGCTACAACAACTAAAAAACCCGACGCCACAGCAAGTGTGCGCACAAGTGATACAAACGCGTAACAGCAAACTCCCAAATCCCTATAAGCTGGCTAATGCAGGCAGTTTTTTTAAGAACCCTATTATCACCAATAGTGAATTAGCACAGTTAATTACGACATATCCTGAGGTACCTCATTACCCGCATGGTGCCGGTCACCATAAAGTAGCTGCAGGGTGGTTAATAGAGCAAGCGGGATTAAAGGGATATAAAATTGCAGGTATAGAAGTGCATCAACAACAAGCGCTGGTACTAGTTAATCATGGTAATAGTACAGGGGATGATTTAATTAATATGATTGCTCACATTCAGGATATTGTTTTAACACGTTACAACATAAGTTTAGAACACGAAGTGCGGTTAATTGATCAAGACAATGAATGCCATATCTCTTTGGAGCAATCAGTATGAAGGCACCAGATGGAAACAAGCTGGCTATTTTAAATGCACTGAATGAAGGTGGGTTTGTCTCTGGGCAAGCACTAGGTGATGAATTAGGAATAAGTCGCGCGGCGGTAAGTAAGCATATTCAAAGCTTACAGGCTATGGGCTTAGATGTATTTAAAGTTTCAGGTAAAGGCTATTGCTTAAATAACCAAGTAGGTTTACTTAATCAGCAAAGCATACAGCAGCACTATGCTGAGTTAGGCGCTAATACCGCGAATATTGAAGTGCAACCACTGATTGATTCAACCAACAGCGAGTTAATGCGCCGTATTCAAGCTAAAGCAGCGCTCGAATCGGGCACCGTGATTGTAGCCGAAATGCAGCAAGCAGGGCGGGGGCGTCGAGGCCGAGTATGGCAATCACCCTTTGGTGCAAACTTATACTACAGTTATTTTTGGCGCTTAGACGATGGCTTACAAGCCGCGATGGGCGTATCAATTGCTGTTGGTTTAGCGGTGTATGATGCGATAAAAGCACTTTATGGTATTGAAGTAGAGCTTAAATGGCCAAACGACATTTATATAAACAAACAAAAACTCGCAGGTGTCTTGGTAGAATTAGATGGGCAGCCACAAGGGCCATGTAAGTTGGTAATAGGGATTGGTATTAATTTAAATATGCCACAAAGTGCCAGTCAGTACATTGACCAAGCGTGGACCGATTTAAGTCAGCACACCCAGCAGCTAGATAAAAATCAACTAGTAGCTTCATTAACTTATTGTTTAGAGCAACGCTTAGCGCAATATCGTGAGAATGGCTTACAAACTATGTATCAACAATGGAATGCATTAAATGCATTTGCTGGTCAGCAGGTAGAGCTTAATACCGGGCATCGTAGCTGGTGTGGCATTTGTGAAGGTATAGATGCGCACGGTGGTGTACGTATTCGCCAAGACGGTGAAGTGAAAAGTTATTATGGCGGTGAGATTTCATTAAGAAAGGCGCAAGCATGAGATTACTCATTGATGTAGGTAATACCTCGCTCAAAGCTGTATTGTGGCAAGATGGGCAAATACAGCCATGCGATACTAATAATATTCCATGGCTGCAAATTACGGTTGTTGTTTACGCTTGTGTGGGTCGTAGTGAATTACTCAAGCAGCTATTAGAAAAAGCCCAAGCACAAAATATCGATTGCTTTGAGGCTACGGTTAGTCATGAGCTCGGTACGTTGCATTGCGCGTATCAACAAGTGGGTAATTTGGGTATAGATAGATGGTTGGCGCTCATTAGTGGTTATACGCTTTACCCTAATACGGCCGCAATTGTTGTTGATGCTGGCACGGCAACGACTATAGACGTCCTTAATAATGATGGACAGCACTTAGGTGGTTGGATATTACCAGGGCTTGATTTAATGACTGCCTCACTCACTCAAAATACTCAGCGCGTATTTGATGATGAAAACACGCCATTTGCTAATGAGCTTGGCAAAAACACTCCTAACGGATTAAAAAATGGTGCTTTAGTGGCAACTATTGGCGCAATTGAACAAGCAAAGCTGCATTTAAATACAAAAAATAGCCTTTTAATTTTTGCTGGTGGTTATGGTCAGCTATTACAAGGGTATTTTTCAGACAGTATTTTCGACCCAATGCTAGTGATGAAAGGCTTAAATTACTGGTATGAGTTAGCTAAAAAGAGTTAAAAACAACAAAAAAACCGCTTTTTGCGCGAATAGTGAGCGTTTGAAGCATAAAATCACATTTTTTTTAATTTTTTGGTTGCATCCCAATAAACCTTACTCTAGAATCTCGCCCCGTACTAAAGCAGTGCCGACTTAGCTCAGCTGGTAGAGCAACTGACTTGTAATCAGTAGGTCAACCGTTCGACTCGGTTAGTCGGCACCACTTTATTTAAATAAAGTGTTTTATTAACATTTAATTAGCACATTTTAAGAGCCTCGATATCTAAGTTGGTAGAGC